>CAZGZZ010000003.1:0-71737 GCA_964530315.1 uncultured Lachnospiraceae bacterium | reverse complement strand
TTATATTATTTACAACATAATTTCTATTATGTTGTATTTTATTTTATAGTCGCAAAAGTCCTAATTGTTGAATTTGACGCCGGTGTACCTCGCAGGTTTCCATTGTGTAAATGCGTGTAGTATTTACACTTGAATGTCCAAGAATATCGGCAAGGCGTACAATATCTTTTTGAATGGAATAATATGTACGCGCAAACAAATGCCGGAGATTATGTGGAAACACTTTTTCTCTGTCAACTCCTGCTCTTTCGCAAAGGGCTTTCATCATTTTCCATATTGTGCTTCTGTCAAGCGGTTTTCCTGTTTGCGTAACAAAAACGGGTCCGCTTGTTATTTTTTTCCCTCTCGCGTATTCTGTCAGCATTTTGCAAAGAACCTTCGGTAAAATAACTACACGCAATTTCCCTTTGCAAGTTATGTTTGCTCTTCGAGCTTTCACTGCTTCAATTGTAATTGCCGATAGTTCCGATACCCTGATTCCACTTGCACAAATTGTCTGCATAAGATAGTACAGCCTTTCATTTTTCTTTTGTCTTGCGACTTCAAGCAATCTTTCATACTCGGCCTTTGTAAGTTCTTTGCTTCTTTCGGCAAAAATCTGTTTTTGAATTTTCAGCATTTTGACTTTCAAGCCCTGCCACCCGTTGTATTCAAAAAAACTATTGAGTGATGAAAGAATTGAGTTTACAGAAGATGGTGCATAATTTGATGATATTAAATGTTCTTTGTAGTGAAGAACTGTCATTTTGTTAAGTTCTCTGCCTGTAAGCCACACAAAAAATATCGTTATATCACGCATATACTTTTCAAGCGTTGCGGAAGATTTTTCTTCCTCAATTAAATATTGTTTAAATTTTTCGATTGAATTTTGTGTAATTGTCATATTAACAACTTCCTTTCCTGGTTTATAATTATTATTTTAACACGAACACAATAAAAAAAGACAGATATTTCTATCTGTCGTATTCTCAACTATTTGATTTTAACCTTAATTCAACGAGATTTTATGAATCTTTTGCATAAATCCGTTAAAAAGTTCAACACTTTTGAATTTTATTTTATAATTAGCATTTTTGCTAGATATTATTTTATAAACATCACCATTTAAGTTCTCCCGAAGCATTATTTTTGCGTCATCACTCAAATTACCGACAGTAGATTCGGTAAAACACAACGGAGGATACGCAACACACCACCAATTCTTCCCCTCACCCTTTCCGAGTATTATCTTCAAAGAATCATATTCTCCGGCAGGAATTGAAATGTCTGAATAAAATCTTGTATCAAATTCGGATTTTCCGCAAAATACACTACATAAATAGCCCACTCCTCTATCGGACAAATACTCATTAATCATACTTTCTGTTTTTTTTATATTTTTTTCAATATCCTCTTTACTCTCTATCTGCTCCTCTTTGATGTAATCGATAACATAATCTCTTATCTCAAATTTTATACTCTGGTCATATGCACTGTCACTGTTTGCCAAAATATGCATCCGAAGTAATTCATCGGAAATTTGTGCCGTCACACTTTCGGAATAAACCATTTGAACCGCCACCATTTCAAAAACCAATAACATAGCTAAAATTATTTTTTTCATATTATACCCTCCTGTTATCTTATTAAAATTGTCGCCGAAAAAAATAATTCTTATACATAAAAAATGCTAAAAGAGCTAAAAATAGTCACATCATTTTAATATGAGGTGATATTATGCAAAAAACTAATCCAAAAAAAATCATTCTTATGGCAACAACGATAATAATTTTATCAATATCGGCAATTGTCATAATATTTTCATTCAAAGCAAACGCACAAACAGGCAGAAGCTCAAGCGATTTACAACTTATTGCACGAGCCGTCAACGGAGAAGCACGGGGTGAGCCTTATGAGGGACAGGTTGCTGTTGCGGCAGTAATTTTAAACAGGGTTAAGCACTCATCATTTCCAAATTCAATATCAGGTGTTATATATCAACCGGGAGCTTTCACAGCAGTTTCCGACGGACAGATAAATGAGCCGATTTCGGAAGGTTCGACCGTATATAAAGCCTGTCAGGATGCTATGAACGGCTGGGACCCGACAAACGGTGCAATATACTACTTCAACCCCGACACCGCAACAAACGCCTGGATATGGTCAAGACCCTTAATCGTTCAAATAGGAAAACACAGATTTTGCAAATAGGAAGGATAAAATATGAACACAATCACAAAAAACAAAGTTATTTATTGGATTTTGGCTATCGTAATCGCAGTTCTTGCAATTTGCTCCGCATATTTGTTTTCAAGAGAAAAAGCACTTGCAAACACTGTTGAAAATAACTACAACAGAGCTTTTCACGAGCTTGTCGGGTATGTTGATGATATCAATACTCTGCTTCAAAAAAGTATGCTTGTATCAAGTGCATCTCAGATGAGCTCTATCTCCTCCGAGCTTTTCAGGCAATCAGCCGCCGCAAAAGCCTGTCTCGGTCAGCTCCCCGTTTCGGAAATTCAGTTAGAATCAACGGAAAAATTTTTGTCACAGGTCGGTGATTTCACCTATATGTTAAGTCAAAATGTTATCAATCAAAACGAAATAACCGATGAAAATTATCAAAGCTTAAACGACCTCGGGAAATATGCCGCATCCCTCAACGACAAGCTTTTAAAAATGCAGCTGGATATTTATAACGGCGATATAAACTTCGGAACAATGAAGCGAACCGCCGACAAATATATCACCGAAAGTGCTGAAGCTTCGGGAAATGATGTATTGGAAAAATTTGAAAGTGTTGAAAAAGAATTTCAGGAATATCCGTCTTTAATATACGACGGTCCTTTTTCGGAACATATAAAAAATATCAAACCGGCAATGCTTGAGGGCGAAAAAGAGTTGTCAAAAGAAGATGCCTTAAAAAAAGCAAAAAAATTCCTTAACGAAAAAGGCGATAATCTCGAATATTCGGGCGAAACAAAAAACACGCTCATTGAATCTTATTCATATTCATCTTCCGCAGACAATAAAAATGTTTATATCAATGTAAGTAAAAAAGGCGGTCATATTGTTTATTTTCTCGATACAAGAGATGTTGATAATGAAAATTACAATTTTACGGATGCGATTACTTTTGCAAAGGATTTTCTTAGCAAAAAAGGCTATACACAATTAAAAGAAAGTTATTATGATAAATCCAACGGTGTTGCTACAATAAATTTCGCCTATGTTCAGGGAGATGTTGTATGTTATTCTGACCTCATAAAGGTCAAAGTTGCTCTCGACAACGGCGAAATTCTCGGAATTGAAGCAAACGGATATATTATGAACCATAAACACCGTAATTTGGGAACACCCGTACTATCCGAAAAGGAAGCACGGTCACTCGTAAATAAGCACTTATCCGTAACGGCTTCAAAAAAGGCCCTTATTCCAAAAGACAGCAAGAAAGAAATTTTGTGTTATGAATTTAAAGGCGAACACAACGGCAGAAACTTTTTAATTTATATTAATGCAAAGACAGGTGTTGAAGAAGAAATATTAATGCTTATTGAATCGGATGAGGGGATTTTGACAATATAGAAAAGTATGAGCCGATAAAAATCGGCTCATACGCATTTTTATGTGTCAATTCGGTCGATTACCCTTCCGTCAAATGTTTTAATGATAAAACTGTTATTTTCATATACCATATAACTCGGCGGATTATCCTCTTTCGGAATCGAAACAGATCCGGGGTTTAGATATACGAAATCGTCATTTTTCTTGATATCCAAAATATGAGTATGTCCGCAAATCATATAACTGCCTTTCGCAATCTTCAAAGGATTTTCGTTATTGTAAATATGTCCGTGTGTTACATACATTTTAACACCATTATCCGCAATAAGCGAATAATCGCACGACACCGGAAAATCAAGCACCATTTGCTCAACCTCGGCATCACAATTTCCTCTTACCGATATAATTTTATCGGACAGCGAATTTAAAATTTTTATAACTTCTTTTGGATTATACTCATCGGGCAAATCATTTCTCGGTCCGTGATAAAGAATGTCACCGCAAAGCACAAGAATATCTGCCTTTTCCTCATAAAATGCCTTTTCCAATTTACGCATTGCCGAAGCACTGCCGTGAATGTCCGATGCAAACAAATATTTCATAAATTATTCACCTCTCGCCGGTTGATTTTCCGAAACACTGTACTCCATATTAACAAACTTTGTAAATCTTCCCTGCCATCCAAGTTTAAATGTTCCCGTAGAACCGCTTCTCTGCTTGGCAATGTTGATTTCCGCAATATTCTTTTCGGTTGATTCTTCATTATAATAATCATCACGATAAAGAAAAATTACAAGATCGGCATCCTGCTCTATTGCACCCGATTCACGAAGGTCTGAAAGCATCGGTCTTTTATCTCCTCGTGCTTCACTCGATCTCGAAAGCTGTGACAGTGCAATAACCGGAATATCAAGCTCTTTTGCAAGAACCTTTAGAGAACGGGATATATTGGAAATTTCCTGCTGTCTGTTATCGGATTTCCCCCCGCCCTGCATAAGCTGTAGGTAATCGATTACAACAAGTCCGAGATTTTTTGTCTGTTTCAATCTTCTGCACTTTGCTTTTATCTCCGAAACTGTTATTGAAGAAGAATCATCAATATATATCGGTGATGCAGAAAGCTTATCAACTATCGAACAAATCTGCAACCAATCCTCCGGTTGAAAATCACCTTTTCTGACACTTTGCGAATCGACAAGTGCCTGTGAACATATAATTCTGTTCACTATCATACTTTTTGACATTTCAAGGTTGAAAATTGCAACGGGAATATTTTCCTTTATTGCGGCGTGCTCTGCTATATTAACCGCAAAACTCGACTTACCCATACCCGGTCTTCCGGCAACAATGATAAGTTCTCCGCCGTGAAGTCCACCCGTCAAATTATCCATATGATTAAATCCTGTAGGTACACCCGTAACAGTTCCCTTTGTTAAAGAATTTTGAACCATATCATCATATGCACCCATCATAATATCACTAATGTGTTCTATGTCATTTGACACAGTTCCCGACGAAACATCAAGTATCCGCTGTTCGGCGGCATCGATTATTCTTTCGGTTAAATCCTCTTCATCGTACGCCATATTCAAAATACTTGCCGATGAATAGATTAGGCGTCGCAGTGTCGCTTTATCCTTTATTATTTTTGAATAATATTCTATATTTCCCGTTGTCGGCACACTAAGTATCAACGAGCTTAAATATTGTATTCCGCCGATTGCATCCAGCTTGTCATGCTGATTCAGACGGTCTGATACGGTAACAACATCGATTGGTGTGTTTTCGTTAAAAAGCTCCAGAACGGTTGAGAAAATTATTCTGTTCTGTTCAAAATAAAAATCATCGGGCTTTAACAGCTCACAAACCGTTCCAACCGCATCGATTGACGACAACGCACCGCCGAGAACAGACTGCTCCGCTTCTTTGTTATGCGGCAATGCTCTGTCAGAAAAATTAAAACTATCAGCCATTTTTTCCACCTATCGTTTATATAGCTTCAACAACAACTTTAAGCTTTGCCGAAACACCCGGATAAATCTTTATATCAACATCGGTTGTTCCCAGCGACTTAATTCCATCAGGTAATACAAACTTCTTTTTGTCAATCTTAATGTGATGCTCATTTGTGAGAGCCTCCGCAACATCCTTTGATGTAACAGAACCGAAAAGCTTTCCGTTATCTCCGGCTTTTGCTTTGAGTGTAACCTTAATTTCTTCGATTTTCTTTGCTGTCTGCTGTGCTTCTTCAAGTTCCTTTTGATGTCTGTATTCCCTGCTCTCCTGCTGTCCCTTTAAAACATTTATATTTTCCTTTGTTGCCGGAATTGCAAGGTTTTTCGGAAGAAGAAAATTTCTTGCGTATCCGTCCGAAACCTCAACCAAGTCTCCTTTTTTACCCTGTCCCTTAACATCTTGATTTAATATAACTTTCATACCATCATACCTCCGTTTAGTTTTCATCAATATATTCTTTTATTGCATTTTTTAAAAGCTCTCTCGCTTCATGCAATGTTATATTTTTTATTTGGCATCCGGCAACAGATGCGTGACCGCCGCCTCCGAGTTTTTCCATAATTATCTGCACATTTATGTCGGGCAGTGACCTTGCACTGAAGCACACGGTATTATCAACCTGATATATGACAAATCCGGCTTTAATTCCCGAAATATTTAACATTTCATCCGCCGCCTGCGATGAGATAACCCTCATATTGTCAAATGAATTCTCACATACCGAAACCGCAATGTCGCTATGCCAAATCTCCGCTTCTCTGATAATATCCATTCGTTTGACATAATCGTCAAAGTCAAGACTTACCAATGCTTTTATTTCCATCGTGTTAATTCCGTATCTCTTCAAATAAGACGCCGCCTCAAATGTTCTCACACCCGTTTTTGCAACAAAATTCTTTGTATCCATAAATATACCCAGATATAGTGCCGTTGCTTCAAATGATGTCATTTTCTTTTTATCATCGATATATTGCAAAATCTCCGTCACAAGCTCACAGGTTGATGAAGCATACGGTTCAAGATACATAAGTGACAAATTATCTATGAATTCAGTGCTTCTTCTGTGGTGGTCAATCAAAACAATGCGATTGACGGACTTAATCAAATTCGGTGCCGGGAGCATCGATGGTCTGTGCGTATCCAAAATAAGCAATAAAGAATTTTTGTTTGCTATTTCCTCTGCCGTATTGGGACTAATAATCATACTTGAATATTCGCTTATATTCTGCATTTTATCAAAAAGCGGTTTTATTGCAGGTGAATTGTCTATTACAATATAGACATTCTTTCCGGCATTTTTTGCGGCTCTTGAAATTCCGACCGCCGCTCCGTAAGAATCATAGTCTGCAGCATTGTGACCCATTATTATGACATTATCCGACTGTGCTATCATTTCCTTAAGAGCAAATGCAAATATTCTTGTTTTAACTCTTGTACTCTTTTCGTAATCTCTTGTTGCCGAGCCGAAAAATTTGAATTCACCCGAATCCTTTATCGCCGCTTGGTCTCCGCCTCTGCCCCATACCATTTTGACAGCCGCCTTTGCGTCCGACTCATTCTCAATCAAATGTCCACCTGTTCCGATACCGATACTTATTGTTATCGGTTCTTTTATTTCCTCGCCAATAGCACGAACCTTTTCGAGAATATCAAATTTATTCTTGATATAATTTTCAAGATATCGATGTTCAAAGAATATGAGATATCTGTCCGAGTCGGTTTTTTTCATAATACCGTTGCTCTCGTTTACCCATTTTGAAACGACTGTATTTATCTTAACGGTTGTTTCCTGACTTTTTACATCATCCATCGGCTGAAAAACATCATCATAATTATCAATAGTTATAATTGCAACATCTGTTTTTTCATCCTCACGCTTTTTCTTTGCCACAACACTGTCCGTTATATCATTGAAGTAGAGCAAAACTGAATAGGAAACATTTTTACTGTCGGCATCACTTCTTTTTATTATGCTTCCATACAGTTTATACTGTCTTTCGTTATACGAAACCTGCATATTGATTGCATCGGTTTTTTTAAGAATTTCCGTCCACTTTAAATCGGTAATCAATTGCGGAAGCAACATTCCGTACAAATTCTGCGTATCAAACATTGAAGCCGCAAAATCATTATACCACACAATCTCACCGTCGATGTTTAAAATAAGCAACGGGAAAGGAAATCTTGTTATAACTTCACTCGTTATATTCGCACTTTCCTCCGAAATGAGCGATATAAACTGCGACATTTCCTTATTTATCTTTATTTCACTGACCACAACCACTGCAAGCATTGCTGCAGAAATGACAAATTCAATTGCCGCAACTACAGGCTTTCCGGCAGATAATGCGATAACGCCCAAAATACAAAAAAGCATAAAAAGCAATGTGCTTATCTTGCATTGCAATGATCTGTTATTCCTCTTCTTCATAGTACATTCCTCTCAAAGAACCATAATGCATAATTAAGACAATTATATCATAATTTTACCACACATTGTTCAATTAGTCAACAAAAAAATACATAAGCTTCACAGCTTATGTATTTTTTTCTATTAAATTTAAGCATTAACAGCTTCTTTGAGCTTGTCCGCCATATCTGTTTGTTCCCAGCGAACATTCAAATCTTCTCTTCCCATATGTCCGTAAGCCGAAAGCTGTTTATATATCGGTTTTCTCAAATCAAGCGACGAAATAATTGCATTCGGTCTCAAATCAAACACTTTATCAACGGCATTTTGAATTTTTTCAACATCTACTGTTTCTGTTCCGAAAGTATCAATCATAACAGAAACAGGTTTTGCTACACCGATTGCGTATGCAAGCTGAACCTCGCATTTTCTTGCAAGTCCTGCCGCAACTATATTTTTTGAAACCCATCTTGCCGCATAAGCCGCCGAACGGTCAACCTTCGTCGGGTCTTTTCCGGAAAATGCACCGCCGCCGTGGCGTGCCATACCACCGTAGGTATCAACAATAATTTTTCTTCCCGTCAAGCCGCTATCCCCCTGCGGACCGCCGACAACAAATCTTCCTGTCGGGTTTACAAAATATTTTGTATTCTCTGTCAAATATTTTTCGGGAATTGTTGTTTTAACAACTTCACGAATTAAATCTTCTCTTATCTGTTCCATTGAAACATCTGGAGAATGCTGCGTTGAAACAACAACAGTATCAACATATGCAGGCTTATCATCTTCATACATCACGGTAACCTGTGTTTTTCCGTCGGGACGAAGGTAAGTAAGTGTTCCGTTCTTTCTTACATCGGTAAGCTTCTTTGCAAGCTTGTGAGCAAGAGAAATCGGAAGCGGCATAAGCTCCGGTGTATCATCGCAAGCATATCCGAACATCATTCCCTGGTCTCCGGCACCTGTTGAGTTACCCTCATCATTTTCACCGTTTTTATTTTCAAGTCCTTCATTTACGCCCATTGCAATATCGGGAGATTGTTCATCTATAGATGTCACAACAGCACAGGTATGACCGTCAAAGCCGTATTTTGCTCTGTCGTAACCGATTTCAAGAACAACATTTCTTGCGACCTTTGGGAAATCAACATAGCAATTTGTTGTTATTTCTCCCATAATTGAAACTATGCCCGTTGTACAGGTTGTTTCACATGCAACTCTCGCATTGGGGTCGTTTTTTAAGATTTCATCAAGTATTGCGTCGGAAATTCTGTCACAGATTTTGTCAGGATGTCCCTCTGTTACCGATTCCGAAGTAAAAAGCATTTTTTTCATATATATCACTCCAATTATTTATAACATTTTGTAAATGCGTATTTTTTCATAAAAATCGCAACAACTTTTATATTGTATCATAATTCTGCCGAAATGTCTATAGTTTGCGGAAAATACCTACGATTTTTCCCAATATTTTTGCATCTTTTACAATTATCGGCTCCATTGTGTCGTTTTCGGGCTGAAGTCTTATATGCCCTTTTTCCTTAAAAAAGGTTTTAACCGTTGCATTTTCGTTGTCTATCAAAGCAACAACGATATCACCGTTATTTGCTGTCGGCTGTTTTTCCACTATAATAAAATCTCCGTCCAATATTGCGGCGTTAATCATAGATTCCCCCGAAACCTTCAGCATAAACATATCCTTGTTTTTTGCAAATCCCACAGGCATCGGAAATGTATCCGTCACCTCATCAACGGCGGTTATCGGCTGACCTGCGGCAACATTTCCGTAAACCGGAATATCTATATACTTATCTGACACATAATTTACATCACCGATTGCCGTTTTTTTGCTTTTCTCCGCTTCAACCACTCTGATTGACCTGTTTTTTGAAGCGTCACGCACAATTTTCCCGTGTTCTTCAAGCTTTTTTAGCCTTGAATGAACGGTAGCCGTTGAGTTCACCCCCATCATTTCACAAATTTCCCTCACAGTTGGCGGAAATCCCTTTTGCGAGAGCTCTTGTTTTATAAAATCCAATATTTGAAAATCCTTTTCGGTTAATTTTGACATTTTTATCAGTCCTTTTTGTTGTTTCTGTATCTTCAATACCCTTACCCCGTGTGGTCGTCCATTAAATCAGCGAACGATTTAGATGCCATACTTTTAGCTAAATTTCGCATCTTAAGTGCAAAGCTAAATTATTCTTTCAAAACAGCTAAATTAAATTCGTCTTTTAGCTGACCGCATGGTTAATTTTACTACGCAGTAATCTATCGTGTGTAAACACATTTTTCTCGCTGTCAGACGAATTTAGCTAATTTCAAGCTTTGCTTGAAATTATTGTAACACAAAATTTCATAAAAATCAAACAAATGTTTGCTTTTTTAACAAAAAAATTTGAGCCGCAACATTTTATGTCAAACAGCTCAAATTTTTATATGTATCGTTTATTCAATCTCATTGCCGTCGGCATCAAAAAGCGGCAAACGATTCAAGAAAATAATATCATCTCTTTTTGCCGCATCGCCCTCGGCAAGAACTGCCATTTTTCCGACAATTGTTCCTCCTGCCTCTGTAACAAGCTTTTCAAGTGCTTCAAGCGATTCACCTGTACTGATGACATCATCAACAATCAAACATCTTTTACCTCTCATTTTCTCCGTTTCGCTATCACCGATACAGAGTACCTGTTCTTTTTGAGTTGTTATGGAATTAACGCTGACCTTCAAAATATTTTCCATATACACCTTCGGCGCTTTTCGTGCAATAACATAATCATTATCGCCCGCCTGTCTTGCCATTTCGCAGATGAGCGGAATACTCTTTGCTTCCGCTGTCACCAAAATATCGTAATCAGGTGCTTTTTCAAGCAACGCCTTTGCACTTTCAACCGCAATTTCAACATCGCCAAAAAGAATGAAAGCAGCAATTTTTAAATTATCATTTACACTAAACAATCTCAAATCTCTTTCAAGACCTGCAATTTTTATACGATAAGTGTCCTTCATATTTCATTTTCCCCCTCGTCTTCGACTTCCTTTGCCGAAGAAGTATCATTTAATTTTGACATAAATTCTTTTCCCGTAATCGTTTCCTTTTCAAGAAGATATTCGGAAATTTTATGGAGTGCTTCGATATTCTCCGAAAGAATATTTTTTGCGTTTTCGTAGGAATCTTTAATAATTCCCACAATAACATTGTCAAGTTTTGTCTTTGTTTCATCAGAACAATTTGAAACACTTCTTCCATCCAGATATTTGTTCTCTATGCTTTCCAGCGATGTCATACCAAACTCATCCGACATACCGTATTGTGCAACCATAGCACGGGCAAGATTTGTCGCTCTTTCAATATCGTTTGATGCACCAGTTGTCTTTGTGCTAAACACAACTTCCTCCGCCGCACGACCTGCCAGCAGAACAGTAAGCTCATTCATTATTTCATCCTTGGACATCAAATACTTTTCCTCTTCAGGCATTTGCATTGTATATCCCAACGCACCCATAGTTCTCGGAACAATTGTAATCTTCTGAACAGGATCTGTATTTTTTTGTTTTGCCGCTGCCAAAGCGTGACCGACTTCGTGATAGGCAACGAGCTTCTTTTCCTTTTCGGACAAAATTCTGTCTTTCTTTTCCTTACCTGCGATGATAACTTCAACCGCCTCCATCAAGTCCTCCTGAAGAACCTCGGAGCGTTTTAGTCTTACCGCTCTCAATGCCGCTTCATTTACCATATTGGCAAGATCCGCTCCGACCGCACCGCTTGTTGCAAGAGCAATTTCGTGCAAATCAACTGACGGTGACATCTTGACATTTTTTGAATGAACCTTCAATATTTCTTCTCTTCCCTTTAAGTCGGGTTTTTCAACAATAATTCTTCTGTCAAAACGACCCGGACGCAAAAGTGCCTTATCAAGTATTTCCGGTCTGTTTGTCGCCGCTAAAATAACAACCCCCTTTGATGAATCAAATCCATCCATTTCGGCAAGAAGCTGATTTAGAGTTTGTTCTCTTTCATCATTTCCACCGCCAAGCTGATTATCTCTGCTTTTACCTATTGCATCGATCTCATCGATAAAAATTATACAAGGTGCTTTTGCTGATGCTTGTTTAAACAAATCCCTAACTCTTGATGCACCGACACCGACAAACATTTCAACAAAATCAGAACCGGAAAGTGAGAAAAACGGAACATTCGCTTCCCCTGCAACAGCCTTTGCAAGAAGTGTTTTACCCGTTCCTGGAGGTCCTACCAATAACGCTCCCTTTGGCTGTCTTGCTCCGATTGCCGTATATTTTGCGGGATTGTGCAAAAAATCTACAATTTCATCAAGTGATTCCTTTGCTTCCTCCTGTCCTGCAACATCCGAAAATGTCACTCCGGTTTTCTTTTCGATATAAACCTTTGCGTTACTCTGTCCTACAGACATAAAGCCTCCGCCGCCCATACGCTTTGTCATCTTTCGCATAATAAGTGCCAAAACGGCATACATAATAATAAACGGCAAAATTGTCATTAGTATATCCGCAAAAATATTGCTTTCGACTATAGGTCTTGAAAATTTAACATTATGCTCTGTTAAAATTTCTATCAAATGATCATCATTTATATATCCCGTATATAAAACAATATCCTTTTTCTGTGCCGAATCAAATATAGTGTTGATATTGTTTAAATCTTTCAATCCGGTCACATTTTTGATTGCGTCATCAAAGCTTTCACTTGCCTTAACACTTTCTTTTGTCTTTATAATAATCTTTTCCGATGAAAGCTTAACAGAGTCAATTTCATCGTTTTCAATCATTTTCAAAAAATCGCTGTAATATATTTCCTTTTCAAGAGGAGCTGTTGCAAAAGACATCAAAGAATTGAGAAAAAATGTTGCAACAACCGAAATTATTATACAAATAAAAAAAGGCGATTTGAAAAAATTTCTGTTTGGTTTTTTATTGTTATTACTCATATATCATCTACTCCTGTCAATATGCTTAAAGCTCCTTTTTTAATATTACCTTTTTAGGACACTTTTCGGCACATATTCCGCAATTTTCACACAAAGAATAATCAATTGCGGCAACATAGTCCGTTACCTTTATTGCCTCATTCGGACATGATTTTTCACAAATCTTACATCCTATACAGCCGACCGAACAGTATTCCTTTGTCAAAACACCTTTTTCCTTATTTGAACAAAGTGCCCACACACTGCTGTTTTTCGGTACAAATTTAATTATATGCTTCGGGCATTTATTTATGCACATTCCGCAGGAAGTACACTTCTTTTCATCGATAACGGCAACACCGTTTTCAATTGTTATTGCACCAAACGCACAAACAGACACACAGCTTCCCAAACCGAGACATCCGTCAGGACAGCTTTTTGCTCCGTCTCCGAGCTTTGCCGCTGCGGCACAATCGGAAATTCCGTGATATTCATACTTTTCTTGTGCAACATCACAATTTCCGGCACACATAACTTTAGCAACTCTCGGTTCGGTTTTCTCGGCAGTAACCCCCATTATATCTGCAATTTTCTTTGCAACCGCATCCTTTCCGACAGAACATGAATTAACAGGTGCACCGTCATTTACAACAGCTGTGGCATATGCACTGCACCCGGCAAATCCGCAAGCACCACAGTTTGCACCCGGCAGCTCCGACAAGATTTTTTCTTCCCTTTCGTCCTTTTTAACCTCAAACACTATAGCGGCAAACGCAAGCAAACATCCGAATATCAAACCTATTGCACCGACTGTCAAAACAGGATAAAGTATAACACTAAAATTCATCGCTGATCCCTCCTATATTGAAAATCCGGAAAATCCCATAAACGCAATCGACATAAGTCCTGCCGTTATCAAGGCTATCGGCATTCCTCTGAAGTTTTTGGGAATCGATTCTTCATCGATATTTTCACGAATACCGGCAAAAATTACAATTGCCATTGTAAATCCGAGTGCCGCAAAAGTTCCGTACATAACCGACTGAATGAAGTTAAATCCGTTCTGTACATTCAAAAGTGCCACTCCCAAAACAGCACAGTTTGTCGTTATAAGAGGAAGATATATTCCCAGTGCACTGTAAAGCGACGGCAAACTCTTTTTGACAAACATTTCAACAAACTGAACAAGTCCTGCAATTATCAGTATAAAAACTATTGTTTGAAGATATTGCATAGACTCTCCGAGCAATAGATTTGCATAATATGTTATTGCCGATGCAACTGCCATTACAAATGTAACCGCCATACCCATTCCTGCGGCTGTATCGAGCTTTTTCGATACCCCGAGGAAAGGACAAATTCCCATAAATTTAACCATCAGAAAATTCTGTGTGAAGAGTGCTGTTATAATAATTGACACCATACTCATTACTCATCACCGACCTTTCTTCCGGAACATATGCGATTTATTGCGGCAACAATAAGTCCCAAAACAATAAATCCGCCCGGTGCCATAATAACAATCGAAGGAGGCGTTATGATATCGGCATAAATTTTGATATCAAACAAGGTTCCTGCACCGAAAAATTCTCTGATTCCCGAAATTATCGCAAGTGCCATGGTAAAGCCCAATCCCATACCGAGTCCATCAAGTATTGATTTTCCAACCGGATTTTTTGAAGCGAAAGATTCCGCTCTTGCAAGAATTATACAGTTTACCACTATAAGCGGAATAAAAATTCCAAGCTCCGACGCAAGTGACGGAAGATAAGCATTTAAAAGCATTTCTATAATTGTTACAAACGCCGCAATTATAACAATATACGCCGCAATTCTGACCTTCTCTGGTATGATTTTTCTCAAAAGAGAAATCAAAGCATTAGACGCTATCAAAACGGCTGTTGCGGATAATCCCATACCTATTCCGTTTTTCAAGCTTGTCGTAACAGCAAGTGTCGGACACATTCCCAAAAGCTGAACAAATGTAGGATTTTCATTTATCAAACCGTTAAGAAAAATTTTAAGATTTTGATTTTTTTCTTTCATCTTATTCAGCCTCCTTTATAATCTTTACGGCTGTTAATGCCGAATTTACGCCTTTTGTTACAGCCTTTGATGTTATTGTTGCACTTGTTATAGCATCTATTTCATTATCAACCGCACCGTTTTTTACAGCTTCTACGCCTAGAGTTTTGCCAATAAACTGATTTTTGAACGAATCGGTCGTGCATTTCGCTCCGAGACCCGGTGTTTCGGAATGAGATACAACATCAACTCCGGTTATATTAAGCTCATTGTCAACTCCAACCGAAAGAGAAACATCTCCGCCATATCCTCCCGACAAAACCATAACAGCATAGCCGATATTTTCGCCGTTTGCGTCAATGCCCTCATAAACATCTGTTACACAACATGCCAATTCAACCGTTGCCAACGGTGACATATCAGCTTTTTCAAAGCTTACGGCATCAGACAATACCATTTGCATTGAATCGTTTTGCTTTTTTAAGTTGTTCTTTGCTATAATAGGCTCTGTTATATAATTTACCACAGCAAGAATTGCGGCGGAAACAGCCGTTATCAAAAAAAGCTTCAAGCCGACCGCAAAAATGTTTAATATATCACTTTTTTTTAACATTTTTTCTTACCTCCCCAAAGCTTTTAGGAACTGTGAATTTATCAATCAACGGAGTCAATAAATTCATAAGAAGAACCGCAAAGGATGATCCTTCCGGATAGCCTCCGAATTTTCTTATAATAAATGTCAAAAGACCGCATCCTATTCCGAATATAATCTGTCCCGGTTTTGTTGTAGGTGTTGTTGTGTAATCGGTAGCCATAAATAATGCCGCCAAAATAACACCGCCGCTGAAAAGTTCGAGTGCTGTATATGAAACAACATCCAATCCGAGAGTATTGTTTCCAAACAATGCAGTCATAACAACAACCGTACCGAGATAGAATACAGGTATTTTCCAATTAATAACTTTTCTAATCAACAAATATGCTCCGCCGAGTAACAACATCAAAGCTGATGTTTCACCGATTGAACCCGGAATTTTTCCCAAGAATGCCGCCATAACACTCGGCACTTCACCAGTTGATGTTCCCTTTAAAATTGCAAGCGGTGTTGCACCGGAAATCGCATCCATTCCCATAAGCGGTTCTGTGAAAACAGTCATTGCTCCTGCCCAAGCCGCAAGCATAAAGCATCTTGCCGCCAATGCCGGATTTAAAAAGTTTTTACCGATTCCGCCGTAAAGCTGTTTTACAAGAACAATAGCAAATACACTTCCTATCACAACCATCCATAAAGGAATTGTCGGAGGAAGATTAAGACCCAAAAGCAAACCTGTTACAACTGCCGACAAATCCCCGGTTGTAACATTCTTTTTCATTGCTTTTTGATAAATGTATTCCGATAAAACACAAGCACTTATCGATGTTAAAATAACAAATGCCGCTCTCATACCGAAAAAGTATATTCCTGCCGCCGTAGCCGGAAGCAATGCAATTATAACATCAAGCATTATATCGGATACCGTCTTTTTCTGATGAATGTGCGGTGATGATGAAACTATAAATTTTTGCTCCATTGCAATTATCCTCTCATTATTTATTTTTTCGTTTGTTTTCTATAATCTTTTGCTTTGCAATTCTTATGTTGTGAATCGGTCCTTCATATCCCGGACACAAATACGAACAAAGACCACATTCCATACAGTCGAGAATATGATACTTTTCAGCCGATTCCAAATCATTGTTTCTTGCAAACTTATTCAAATAAAGCGGCATCAAGTGCATCGGGCAACTCTCAACACACTTTCCGCAACGCAGGCATTGCGTTTCATCATTATAATTTTCACCCGAATCGGAAAGTGCCAAAATCGCCGATGTTGTTTTTACTACCGGAACTTGTGTTGAATATTGTGCAATTCCCATCATAGGACCGCCCATTATAAGTTTTTTCGGCTGTTTTGAAAAGCCGCCGGCTTGATTTATAAGGTCCTCAAAGGACATTCCGCATCTCACAAGAAAATTTCCGGGATTTTTTACACAATCACCCGACAAGGTAACCACACGCTTAATCAAAGGCATACCTGTTTCAAATGCTATCGATATCTGTGACACCGTATCTATATTTGTCACAACAATGCCGACATCGGCAGGCAATCCGCCCGTCGGAACTTTTCTTTTTGTCAATGCATAAATAAGCTGTTTTTCGCCGCCCTGCGGATATTTTGTTTTCAGCGGAATAATCTTTATTTCGTCATCATCGCCGACAGTATCTTCAAGAATTTTTATTGCATCCTTTTTATTATTTTCAATTCCGATACAGACATTATCGACTCCCAAAGCTTTTTTTACAATCTTTATTCCGTCAATAACCGTTTCGGGTGACTCAATCATTCTGCGATGGTCTGCCGTGATATACGGTTCACACTCCGCACCGTTTATAACCAACATATCGATTTTTTTATCCTTGGGAGCCGAAAGCTTGACATGAGTCGGAAATCCCGCACCGCCCATTCCGACAATACCGGCATTTCTTATTTCCTTTATTATTTCGTCAGCGGTCATTGTATCCGGATTTTTTCGTGTTAAATTATCGCATTGTTCATATTTAAAATCATTTTCGATAACAACCGATGTAACTTTAAAGCCGGATGTATGAACACGAGGTTCAACCGCAACCACCGTTCCCGAAACCGAGCTGTGAAGAGGAACGCTCATAAACGCTTCTCCATTATCTGCAATAACATCTCCGACCCTAACATAATCACCCTTTTTAACAAGCGCCGTCAGCGGTGCACCTATGTGCTGCTGAAGAGGAAAAACATATATATTTCCTCCCTCTGTTTCTTTTATCGGTTCTTTGCTTGTGTATTCTTTAAAATCCTGTATATGTAAACCGCCTCTAAAGGTTTTTAACATAGATACTGCTCCTTTCACTTATAAAAATGCGTACAATACTGCCAATTATTAAAAAATCAAACAATCCCTCCGGAAGAATTCCGAAAGGATTGCTCAAATCTTAAAATTCCGGCGTTACAGATATATTTTTCCAATCAATAGCCGTACCGAAACCGCAGTAAAGATGTCCGTTTCTCTTCTCAATTTCGTCATGGTTAAATACCGTACCGTCATTCAAGATAGAAACATCATTGACAATACCGGATGCGTATGTTGTGCCGCCTCTCGAAATGATTTCGTTTGTCATATTGAGATTTTTCAAATATGTTGCACCCGAAACTCCGTCACCGATAACTATTACATCATCACCCTTATATCCCGACAATGTGACACCCTCACTTCTGATCAAAATATTTCCGTCGGTAAATGTTGTGTATTCACCGGGTTCGTTAATATATGTTTTTATGAGATTATCCATCAAAACAGCGAACTCCGAACGAGTTATATATTTGTCGTGAGGCTTTAATTTCCCCTCATATCCGTTCCAATATCCGTTGCCGACAACAAGTGATGTGTATGCCGTTGCCCACTGTGCTATGCTGTCTTTATCATCATATTTCGCAAATACAGAATTATCTATACCATTATAGCTTTTTGAATCGTAAGGATCTCCCTCAACAAGACAGAAAAGTCTTGATATAACGGTGAAACATTCCTCATATGTAATAGGACTTTCAGGATTTAATTTTCCGTCATCCGTTCCGCTGAATGCACCCATTTTAACAGCTTTTGCAAATTCTGAATAATACCATTTATCCTTTGATACATCCGGAAAAGCCGAAATATCCGCTTCTTTCTTTGCACCAAAAGCTCTTACTAATATTGCCGCCATTTCGGAACGCTTAATGTTATCATCCGGCATAATCTTGCCGTCCGAACCGTTCAATAGTCCGTTTTCAACCGCATTTTCCAAAGCCTTTGTTGTCCAGTTATCGGGCATATCCGAAAACTCCTGTGCAAATGACACACTTTGCATAAACATTGCACCTGCAAGAACAGCAGACGCCAATAATTTAAAAGTCTTTTTCATATCGTTATTTCCTTTCAAAAATTATACTGTATAAATTATATCAAATCCATTGACAAAAATCAAGTAAATTAACAGAAAATTTACATTATACCTGTTTTAAAATCTTTCCAACAGCTTCAACTTGATCAATATATGTTTGAGGATTGTCATCAAACGCACAAAATTCCAAACTCAAATATCCGTCATATTTTATTTTCTTCAACTCTTCCAAACCGCCGGATATATCAACACTTCCCTTTCCTATCTCCGTTTCAATTATGAATTTACCGCCGAGAGTTTTTAGCATACTCTGTTCTTCCGGCTCTTTTTCGGCAATTTCCATATCCTTTATATGAACATGACATATTTTATCTCCGAATGTTTTTATAAAATCGGTAATACTGTCATCGGCTTCGTATATATTTCCGAAATCCGCAATCACTCCGATATCTCTTTTAACATCTTCCGTGAATTTTTTAAATCCGTTAATACCGTTAAATACATAGCCTTGATCTTCATACACGGTTTTTATTCCGATACTTTCGGCATAATCATAAATCTCTCTTACAGCCTTTATACCCAAATCATATAATTCATCCTTTTGTGACAATACTTTATTGGGATCGGAACATTCGGAAATGATTGTGTGATGAAGGTATGGTGAGCCGAGTATCTTTGCGACCCTTGCGTAACCTTTTAAATTTTCGACCGTTTGCTCGTAATCGGTGGAAACATCGATATATACAGAAAGACAAGGGATTTTTATATTGTTTTTATCGGCATATTCTTTTATTCTTATTGCCGCTTCCTCATCGGGCGAAGAAAGCTCGGCATTATTAAAACATTCAACAGCCGCCATACCGAATCTGTTCGCCGCATCTATTTTTTTCAAATTACTGTCATATACAGATATCGGACTTGCATAAACGCAAAATTCATTTTTCATAATCCACCTCTTTTATTTATCCTTAAACTCCTTATATACCGTCAAATTTCTTATCGTATAAAGAATAAATGATATCACCATCATAACCGTACATACAGTTATAAATCCGTTAGAAACAACACTCGGTATATCTACCCACAGTACATGAAGAATCATCATCGCATAGAGCATAAAGGTCGAAACCTTTCCGTGCCAATCCGCACCGTCAACCTTACCCGATTTTTTTATGGCACACATTGCTATAACACCGGATATAAGCTCTTTTGTCAAAAGAATAAGGCTCGGAACAAGCATCGTAGGAAATCTTGTCACCAAACATACCAAAACGACAAACTGTGTCAGCTTGTCCGCTATCGGGTCTATTATCTTTCCGAGATTGCTTGTCATATGAAAAGTTCTCGCAATAAATCCGTCAACAAGGTCCGTCAATCCCGACATTATGAGAACTACCGCCGTATAATTATAGCTTTTTTCAAAGCAGTAAAGATATACTATCACCGGAATTAGAAGTAATCTCAAAAGAGTCAGCAAATTCGGTATGGTTACAATTTTATTTTCATAATTCTTCTGCATTTTTTTAACCTTTCTGTCGTATAAAAGAATATACAATAATATTGTTAATATAGTATCACATTATGACTTATTTTTCAACATTTTTTTGAATTTTTTACAAAAAAATCACCCAAAAGCCATTAAAAAAAACAGTTTTTGGGCGAATTATTATTTTCTTTTTACAATATTATTCATATCCTTTACAATACAGCCACCCGGAATCACTCCTCTGACAGCCGTAAGCGGATAAACCGAAGTATCCTTTCCGATTATCGTTCCGGGATTTAAAACACAGCCGCATCCGACATCTGCGTTATCGCCGAGAATTGCACCGACCTTTCTCAAGCCTGTTTCATATTCCTCTTCTCCATGAATGACTACCGCTTTTCCATCCGATTTAAGATTTGAGCAAACCGAGCCGGCTCCCATATGTGAATGATTTCCCAAAATCGAATCACCAACATAATTGTAGTGCGGTACTTGAACATTATCAAGAATAATACAGCTTTTTAATTCTGTCGAATTTCCTATAACACAATTTTCTCCCACAAAAACATATCCTCTCAAAAAAGCTCCGGGACGAATTTGTGTTCCGCTACCTATAACCGCAGGCGGTTCAATCGTTACATTCGGATATATTTTAACATCCTTACCGACAAACACACCATTTTCTATCTCTTCAAACTCATCGGGATCGTTTGATATAATATTGTCTATGCAACTCTTCACTTTGGGGAGAATTTCCCACGGGTATTCGGAATTTTTAAAAATATCCGCCACATATTTGTTTTTGCAATCAAATAATTCTTCCGTTCTGACCTTTTTAGTCAACGCAATGACCTCCCTCAACTATCTTTTCGGCTATTCTTTCCGCATACTCAACGCATTTTTCTTCACTGTCACATTCTATCATAATTCTTATAACAGGTTCTGTTCCGCTTTTACGAAGCAATGCTCTTCCGTTTTTGTTTATACATTTTTCAACCGCATCAAGCTCTGCAAGAACAGTTTCATCGGATAACACTGCCGCTTTATCCTTAACTCTTATATTCTTTGTGTATTGCGGATAAAGCATAACAGGTTCGGCAAGCTCCGAAAGCTTTGATTTTAAATCGCAAACCTCTTCCATAATCATCAACGCTGTCAATAAACCGTCACCTGTTGTTGCATATTTCTTTATTATGATATGTCCCGATTGCTCACCGCCAAGACAATAATCATTCTTTTGCATTGACTCATACACAAATCTGTCGCCGACAGCTGTCTCAATGCTCTTTATTCCGATTTCGTCAAAGCTCTTTTTGAGTCCGCTGTTTGACATAACTGTCATAACCACCGTATCAGAATTCAAAACACCTCTTGATTTTAATCTCTTGCCGAGGATATAGAGCATAATATCGCCATCTACGACCTTACCGTTTTCATCAACGGCAATACATCTGTCAGCATCTCCGTCAAAAGCAAAGCCTATATCAAGATGATTAGCCTTTACAAATTCACAGAGCTTTTCAATATGCGTCGAACCGCAATCGTTATTAACATTCAAACCGTCAGGCTCTGCACCTATGACATAAGTTTGTGCACCGAGTGCTCCGAACACAGATTTTGCAATCATCCATGATGCACCGTTTGCACAGTCAAGACCTACTTTGAACTGCTTATACGAATGTGATGCGAGAGATATCAAATATCCTACATATCTGTTTCTTCCCGACACATAATCGACAATACATCCGATTTTGTCCTTGTGTGCCAAAGGAAGATCATTTCCTTTTACACCCAGTGCATTCAAATCGCCGTCAATATACGCCTCAATCAACTCTGTTGTGTTGTCATCAAGCTTTTCGCCGTATTTGTTTATAACCTTAATTCCGTTATCGTAATAAGGGTTATGTGACGCAGTAATCATAATTCCGCAGTCAAATTCATCCTGTCTTGTAACATACGACACACTCGGTGTTGTCGTAACATGAAGCATATATACATCCGCACCCGATGCCGTTATTCCGGCAACAAGAGAATATTCAAGCATATAGCTTGAACGCCTTGTGTCCTTACCGATAACAATTTTCGGTCTGTAGCCGGCATTTGTACATCCCGAAAGTCTTGACGAATAATACCAACCGAGAAATCTTCCGACTTTATAGGCGTGCATCGATGTCAAATCATTGTTAGCTTCTCCTCTGAATCCGTCTGTTCCGAAATATTTATTATGCTTTTTCCCGCTTTTGCTTATAGAAATTTGTTCTCTTAACAATTCATCCGTTGAAATACCGAATAATTCGCAAATTTGCAAAACCTTATCTATTTGAGGAAGTGCCTGATTCATTTCCCATTTTGACACCGATTGGCGTGAAACGGAAATTTTCTCCGCAAATTGCTCCTGCGATATGTTTGCCGAAATTCTCAATTGTGCGATTTTCTCTCCGATAGTCATCAATAATCCACCTTTCAAACACTCTTTTTTATGTATTATAAAATAATATTACCAAAAGAAGCAAAAAATATCAACCAACTTTAATTTGATATTTATCGCAACTCGTAGTTGCAAAATTAATAATATCACACCTTTTAAAATCTGTCAACGCTAAATGTTCAAGTTATATTTGTAAATAAAAATTTACAAATATGTCTTTTCTATTTTTCATAATGCATAAAAAAATAAGGCGGCAAAAATCTCATTTTGCCGCCTTATTTTTTAATCAAGCTTCAACACACTCATAAATGCTTCCTGCGGAACTTCTATACTTCCGACCTGACGCATTCTCTTTTTACCCTCTTTTTGTTTCTCCAAAAGCTTCTTCTTTCTGGTTATATCACCGCCGTAGCACTTTGCCAAAACATCTTTTCGGAGTGCCTTAACTGTTTCTCTTGCGATTATTTTATTTCCGATTGCCGCTTGGATAGGCACTTCAAATAACTGTCTCGGAATTGATTCTTTCAGCTTTTCAGCCATTTTTCTTCCTCTTGAATATGCATTATCCTTATGAACAATAAATGAAAGTGCATCCACCATTTCACCGTTCAACAAAATATCAAGTTTCACAAGCTCGGAACGACGGTATTCGGTAAGCTCATAATCAAATGATGCGTATCCTCTGGTTCTTGACTTCAAAGCGTCAAAGAAATCATATATAATTTCATTCAAAGGCAGTTCATAAAAAATCTGTGCCCTTGTTGTTTCCATATATTTCATATCAATGAATATTCCACGGCGTTCCTGGCAAAGCTCCATAACATTTCCGACAAAATCCGTCGGAACCATAATATCCGCTTTCACCATAGGTTCTTCCATATAGTCTATTTCGGTCGGAGAAGGAAGATTTGTCGGATTATCGACACATATAACCTCACCGTCCGTTTTATATACCTTATAAATTACACTCGGAGCTGTTGTGACAAGATCAAGATTATATTCTCTTTCAAGTCTTTCCTGAATAATTTCCATATGCAAAAGACCCAAAAATCCGCATCGAAATCCAAATCCGAGTGCAACAGAGGTTTCTGCCTCAAACATCAATGCAGCATCATTTAACTGAAGCTTGCCCAATGCCTCTTTCAAATCATCATACTGCGCACCGTCAGCAGGATAAATTCCGCAATAAACCATAGGATTTACCTTTTTATAGCCGGGAAGAGGTTCTTTTGCCGGATTTGTTGCAACCGTAACAGTGTCACCAACCTGCGTATCCTGAATATTTTTAATGCTTGCGGCTATATATCCGACATCTCCGGCAGTCAATTCTTTCTTTGGTATCATAGCATTTGCGTGAAGAGAGCCGACCTCAACAACATCAAATTCCGCACCTGTTGCCATAAGTCTTATTCTGTCGCCGACATTTAATTTTCCGTCCTTAATACGCACATAAATAATTACACCCTTATAGCTGTCATAGTATGAATCAAATATCAAAGCTTTAAGCGGTGCATCATCATCCCCCGACGGTGCCGGAATTTTTTCAACAATAGCATCGAGAACATCCGAAACATTCAGTCCGGTTTTTGCCGAAACAAGTGGAGCATCACTTGCCGGTATTCCGATTATGTCTTCAATTTCCGAAATTGCACGCTCGGGTTGTGCAGACGGAAGGTCAATTTTGTTTATTACCGGAACAATTTCCAAATCATGCTCAAGCGCAAGATATGTGTTTGCCAAAGTTTGTGCCTCTATTCCCTGTGAAGCATCAACTATCAAAATCGCACCCTCACAAGCCGCAAGGCTTCTTGATACTTCATAGTTAAAATCCACATGCCCCGGTGTATCTATCAAATTCAATTGATAAGTGTTTCCGTCCTTTGCGTTATAATTAAGCTTTACGGCATGAGCCTTGATTGTTATTCCTCTTTCACGCTCAAGGTCCATATTATCCAGAAGCTGTTCCTCCATATCACGAAGCTCAACCTCACCCGTCAACTCCAAAAGTCTGTCCGCCAAGGTTGATTTTCCGTGGTCAATATGTGCAATAATGCAAAAATTCCTTATCTTATCACGATTGCTTTCAGCCATATGTTCTCTCCTGTTCAAATTAATAAATTTCCTTTTCCGTCACAAAAAACCGTTCCGTTCAATATCATAATACCGTCAACAAATCCCCACACCAAACCTCCTGCACCGCAGGTTATCAGTGTTGTGACAATTTGCAAAACGCCATATGTCTTATATCCCAGATAAAATCTTCCGAGTCCGAAGCATCCGCAAAACAATTGCAGAACCGCTGCTGTAAACCTTGATTTTTCCGAGATTATTACTTCATCTTCAATATCTTCCATTTTACTTATTTCCTTTTATCTTTTCCCAATAAGCTTTAACCGTCTGTTCAGTTTTGTTGTCTCCATAATCATAGTATGTAACATTCTTTATGTTATCCGGCAAATATTGCTGTTTGATATAATGATTTTCATACCCGTGGGGATATTTATACTCAATACCGTGTCCAAGCTTTTTCGCACCCGAATAATGCGCATCCTTCAAATGGTCGGGAATATCTCCCACATCCTTACTTTCGATATCTGCCATTGCACTCCAAACCGCCTGCGATGAAGAATTTGATTTAGGTGCCGTTGCAAGCAGAATAACCGCCTCACCGAGCGGAAGCTGTGCTTCGGGCAGTCCCAATTGCAATGCACTGTCAACACACGATTTGACAATTGTCGCGGCAAGGGGATACGCAAGCCCTATATCCTCCGATGCAATAACCAAAAGTCTTCGGCATACGCTCTGAATATCACCGGCAGATAAAAGTCTTGC
The DNA here is from genome assembly GCA_964530315.1 of uncultured Lachnospiraceae bacterium. Taxonomy (GTDB): domain Bacteria; phylum Bacillota; class Clostridia; order UBA1381; family UBA1381; genus RGIG1988. The sequence continues at coordinate 46,093 of CAZGZZ010000003.1, read as the reverse complement.
CATATAATGTATCGCCGCATCGGGGTCGCTTCCTCTTATTGATTTTTGAAAGGCACTCAAAATATCATAGTGACTGTCACCGTCACGGTCATATTTCATTGATTTTTTCTGCGTTGCCTGTTCCGCTGTTTCCAAATCCAAACAAAGATTTCCATCCTCATCCGGAACAGCCGCCAAAAGGCATATTTCCAAAGAATTAACCGCTTTTCTCACATCGCCGCCCGATACAAGTGCAATATGTTCAAGCACACCGTCTCCGATTTTTATGTTATAATTCCTGTATTCCTGTTCGGATAATTTTTCAACACATCTTTTCAAAGAATCAACAATATCAGTCGCATCGACAGTCTTAAATTCAAAAACAACAGAGCGTGACAAAACAGCATTGTAAACATAAAAATACGGATTTTCCGTTGTGCTTGCAATCAGTGTAATCTGACCGTTTTCCATATATTCAAGCAGCGTCTGCTGTTGCTTTTTATTAAAATGCTGAATTTCATCAAGATACAGCAAAACTCCGTTTTGTGCCATAAATCCGTCAAGAGTGGATATAATTCCCTTGATATCCGAAACAGATGCAGTCGTTGCGTTAAGACGATGAAGAGTTTTTCCCGTTTTTGATGCAATAATATTGGCAACAGTGGTTTTTCCCACACCGCTCGGACCGTAAAATATCATATTGGGAACTTCTCCCGATTCGATAACTCTTTTTAACAGTTTGTTATTTCCCAAAAGATGCTTTTGACCGACCACCTCCGAAAGCTCCGTCGGTCTCATTCTGTCCGCAAGAGGTGTGCTCATTTGCCGCATCCTCCCCTACAACCTCTTATTTTTGTTAAATCTCTTTTCATCTTTCTGTATTTCACGCCGTCTTTGATGAATTCATCACCGCAAAATACATAGTCCTCATATTCAAAAAAACCCCATGCATTTTCCGGAACCTCGGTGGATATAACAGCACCGATTAAAGTAACAGCCTTGTCCTCAAGTGCTCTTATCATCGTATCGGCAACAAATTGCATTCTTTCCTCCGGCAAAACTCCGACCTTATCTATACAAAAAACATAATCGCCCGTTTTATAAAGTCTTGCACAGCAAATTATTTTACCGTTTTCGCTTCCGTACATATGTATTGCGGTCTTATCCGCTTCATCAAGGCTGTCACCCTCAAAAATCTCTTCTCTGAACGCCTTGCACATATCATATCCCTGCAAGCCCTCTTTTAGCTTGAATTTTATCATTATTAATTCTCTCCGTTTCGGTTAAGACTGTTTTTCAATTCTTCGATTTCTTCCTCACTTACCGTTGTAAGATAGGTTCTTCTGCAATTTTCTTTGATTGACGAAAGCAACTCGTAAGCTTTTTTACTCTCTCCGAGATTTTTATATACAACCGCACCGTGGTAATATGCCTCTGTAAAGGTCGGAAACTTTTCAAGCATTGTATCGACAAGTTCTTTCGACTTTACAAATTCACCCTTTCTTATATATGCAAGTACAAGATTATCTATTATATCACGGTCATCGCTGTTATAATCATATGCTTCAAGACAAATCGGCAAAATTTCATCTACAGGCTCATTGTAGGCAAGTTTCAAATAACAGATTATGCCGTAGGTAACCGAATTTTTGAAGCTATCAAACAATTCCTCCGCTTCCTCTATGGCATCCTCTTTTTGTCCGAGCTTATGATATGCCATTGCTCTGTATTGCTTTGCTATCAATTTTTCCTGACCTTTTGTTTTTGAATAAAGGATAATTGAGTTGAAAACTCCAATCGCCTCATTGGGATGTCCGCATCTTAACAATAACATTCCATATCTCAATTCAATAGATGCAGAGGCTCTTTTTGTGTTGACAGCCTTTTTGTATAACGAAAGAGCTTTTTCATAATCTCCGTTATTCATTGCTTTGTTTCCTTTGATTGAATACAATGTCGGCAATGTTGAATATATAATATATATAAGAGTTCCAAAAAAAGCAATCACTCCCGGTATCAATCCCATATTACATCCCAAAAATACTATAACTCCGCATAAAATATATTTTAACATAAATTCCCCTCATTTCTTGTCCGTAAATTCGATATTTTCCAACACAGAGCGAAAATTTGTTCTTATGCTCTGCAAATATTCTTCTCTCAAAAGCTTTTGTTCCGCTTTTTCCTCTTCATTAAGACCTGTTGAACGCTGTTTTCTTGAAAGCTCGCTTATTCTTGCAATTTTATCTTTATCCATTGTTTTCCTCCAAAAAAAATCTTCTATTATATATTATAACTCATAAATTCCAAAATATCAAGACAAGCTGCAAAAATTTATCAAATAACATAATATATATTAACAATAACACATTCAACTCTTAAACGAAAGGAGGTCTTTTTATGCATAATCGTGGATGCTGTCCCCAAAAATGCAGTTTTGATTTTAACATAATTTTATGGATATTTATAATATTGATTGTTCTTTCGCTGTTCTGCGGCGATTGCTGATGCAAAAACAGCAAAATACGCATATCGCCGTCATTTCGGAGATATGCGTATTTTTTTAATTTTCATTTAAAATGCCGTAGAGTCTGTCAATTGTTTTTTTCGATGTTTCGGGATAATTGTCAAACGGAAAATCAAGTCCCATTGCATCATATTTTGTTTTGCACACCTTTTTAAAGGGTAGCAATTCAACTTTTTCGATGAAATCATATTTTGATATTATATTTTTCAATTTCACAATATCTTCATTGAAATCGTTCAATCCCTCAACAACAACATATCTTATCCAACACTTCTTCCCTTTTTCCTTAATTTTTTCCAAGAAATTCATAGGAAGAGAGAGTGAGCATCCTATATATTTTTGATAATTCTCATCATTTGTCATTTTTATGTCCAAGAGAACCAAATCGGTTAATTCCAAAAGTTCGGAAACATCGTCGTTCCAAATACTTCCCGAAGTATCGATTGCGGTATTTATTCCGTCTTGCTTACACAATTTGAAAAGTTCTTTTAAAAATTCTGCCTGTAAAAGGGGTTCTCCACCCGACACGGTGATACCGCCATCATCCGAAAAATACTCTTTATATCTTATAACTCTTTTAAAGATTTCCTCCGGAGTATAGCTGACATATTCACCTCTGCACACATCAACATTATGGCAATATCCGCAGTGAAGATTGCACCCGTGCATAAAAGCGACAAATCTGACACCCGGACCGTCAAGCGTACCGAGACTTTGAAAGCTGTGAACCTTTCCTGTCATATTAAACTTCCTCGTGGAATGTTCTCATAATAACTTCCTTCTGCTGTTCCTTTGAAAGCTTGTGGAAGTTTACGGCATAACCCGAAACTCTGATTGTCAAATTCGGGTAAAGCTCCGGATTGTTATATGCTTCGATAAGCTGTGACTTGTTCATTACATTGACATTGATGTGATGAGCTTGCTTCAAGAAATATCCGTTTAAAATACGAACAAGATTTTTCTCTCTTTGAGCTTCATCCTTACCCAATGTGTCGGGTACTATTGAGAATGTATTTGAAATACCGTCACGGCAAGCGGAATAAGGAAGCTTTGCAACAGAATTGAGTGATGCCAAAGCACCGTTTGTTTCTCTGTTGTGCATAGGATTTGCACCCGGTGCAAAAGGTTCTCCTGCTTTTCTGCCGTCCGGAGTGGACATTGTCTTTTTACCATATACAACATTCGATGTAATTGTAAGAGCTGACAATGTATGTGTTGCATCACGATATGCAGGTGTCTTTCTCAATGATTCTATTGTATCTTTAAGAGCCTTAACCGCAATATTATCAACTCTGTCATCATCATTACCGAATTTCGGGAAATCACCCGTTGTTTCAAAATCAACAATGTACCCATTTTCGTCACGGATTGTCTTAACCTTTGCATATTTAATGGCACTCAAAGAATCGGCAAAAACCGACAGTCCTGCAACACCGAACGCCATAAGTCTTTCAACATATGTGTCGTGAAGAGCCATTTGAACCTTTTCATATGCATACTTATCGTGCATATAGTGAATTATATTCATTGTATTAACATACAAGTTGCAAAGCCAATCTCTGTATCTTTCAAGTCTTTCGGTAACCTTATAATAATCAAGATACTCATCCGGATACGGATCTTCTTTGATGCTGAATTGGATTTGGCTTGCAGGGTCGTAACCGCCGTTCAAGCACAAAAGCAAAAGCTTTGCAAGGTTGCATCTTGCACCGAAGAACTGCATCTGTTTTCCGACCTTCATTGCAGATACACAGCAAGCAATAGCATAGTCATCGCCGTAATCTGTACGCATCAAATCGTCATTTTCATATTGAATTGAATTTGTTTCGATTGAAACCTTTGCACAGAACTTTTTAAAATCATCCGGCAATTCGTCCGACCACAAAACCGTGAGGTTCGGTTCGGGAGCAGGTCCCAAGTTGAACAATGTATTCAAAATTCTGTATGAGTTCTTTGTTACAAGAGTTCTTCCGTCCTTGCTCATACCGCCGACGCCCTCTGTAATCCACATTGGGTCTCCACCGAAAAGTTCGTTGTAAGCAGGCGTTCTCAACTGTCTTGCCATTCTCAACTTCATAACGAAATCATCGATAAGTTCTTGAGCCTGACTTTCTGTTAATATACCGTTTTTGAAATCTCTTTCGATATATATATCGATAAAAGTACTTGTTCTTCCCAAGGACATTGCCGCACCGTTCTGTTCCTTTATTGCAGAAAGATATCCGTAATAGAGCCATTGAATAGCTTCTTTTGCATTCTTTGCAGGTGAAGAAATGTCGTGACCGTAAGAAGCGGCAAGATTCTTTATTTTCTTAAGGAATATAATTTGCTTTGCAATTTCTTCCTTAAGTTGGATATTTTCCTTATCCATCAATCTTGATTCGATTTCGTTCTTGTCCTTGATTTTTTCTTCAATAAGGCGATCCATTCCGTATAGAGCAATTCTTCTGTAATCACCTATAATTCTTCCTCTTCCGTAAGCATCGGGCAATCCTGTAATGATTCCGCACTTTCTTGCTTTTCTCATTTCATCGCTGTACGCTCTGAAAACACCGTCGTTATGAGTTGTTTTGTATTTGAACTCTTCTTCAACTTTGTCACTCAATTTGTAGCCGTAGCTTTCACAAGCCTCACGGCACATTCTTATTCCTCCGAAAGGATTAACCGATCTTTTCAAAGGTGCATCTGTCTGAAGACCTACGATAAGCTCATTTTCCTTATCAAGATATCCGGGAGCAAAGTTATCAACCGATGAAACCGTTTCGGTATCGATATCCAACACTCCACCTTTTTTTGTTTCTTCGGCAAGCAATGCATTAAGCTTGTCCATCAATTTATTTGTTCTTTCTGTCGGTCCGCACAAGAAATCCGCATCACCTGTATAAGGTGTGTAATTCTTTTGAATAAAATCACGCACATTAATGCTTGTTTCCCAATCTCCGCCGACAAAGTTTTGCCATTCTTCTCTCACTTTACCACGCTCCTGATTTATTTATGTGAATGTTAAAACACATTCTGTTGTGTTTGATACTCACATTCTACCATATATATTGTGGTTGTGTCAACTAATATTTAAAGTTCTTAAAAAACTCACATATAATTTGATAAATTTCAATTTTTTTTGTGTATTTTTCAAATATATTGTTGTGTATAATATTAACCGTAATTGACAAACCAATTTTAGTATGATACAATTTTGACAAAGATTTATTATGAAAGGTGATTAAATGAAACAATTCGATATAAGCGGTATGAGTTGTGCCGCCTGCTCCGCAAGGGTAGAAAAAGCAGTATCAAAGCTCGACGGTGTCAATATGTGTTCGGTAAATCTTTTGACGAATTCTATGAATGTTGACGGTTCAGCTTCGGATGAGGAAATTATCCTTGCCGTTCAAAAAGCCGGTTATGGTGCAAAAACAAAGGGTTCAGAAAAAAAAGAGAACACAAAGGTCGATAACTCCGAAAATATTTTCAAACGAATTATCATATCGGCTGTCTTGCTTTTGATTTTAATGTATTTTTCGATGGGACATATGCTCGGCATAAAGCTTTTTCCCTACTTTGAAAATAACCCCTTTGCAAACGCATTGGTACAAATGTTTCTTGCCCTTTCGGTTATGGTGATAAACAAAAAATTCTTCATAAGTGGATTTAAGAGTATGATAAATCTTTCTCCGAATATGGATTCGCTTATTTCTCTCGGTTCGGGTGCTTCCTTTATATACAGCACATATTCTCTCTTTAAGATGAGCAACTATTATATTAATTTACAGCCGGATAATGCAGCATCCTGCCTTCATAATTTGTATTTTGAATCGGCGGCGATGATTCTTGTTTTGATTTCCGTCGGAAAAATGCTAGAAGAACGCTCAAAAGGAAAAACAACCAACGCAATAAAAAGTCTTATGGATTTAAAACCGAAAACAGCCATTATTTTGATAAACGGAGAGGAAAGAGAAATTCCGGCATCCGAAATCAAAACAGACGACATATTTATTATTAAACCCGGTGCTTCAATTCCTGCCGACGGAATTGTCATTGAAGGATATTCTGCTATCAACGAATCGGCTCTCACCGGAGAGAGTATTCCGGTTGATAAAGAAGTCGGAAGCAGTGTATCTGCGGCAACTGTAAACCAATCGGGACACCTCAAATGCAGAGCCACAAAAACAGGTGATGATACAGCTTTATCGCAAATTATCAAAATGGTTTCCGATGCCGCCGCAACAAAAGCTCCGATTGCAAAAATTGCCGATAAGGTTTCGGGCGTATTTGTTCCTGTCGTAATAGGAATTGCAATAATAACAACAGTAATATGGCTTATTGCAGGGTATGAATTTGGCGATGCACTTTCAAGAGGTATAGCCGTTTTGGTTATCAGCTGTCCTTGCTCCCTCGGTCTTGCAACACCCGTTGCCATAATGGTCGGAAACGGAGTCGGTGCAAAACTCGGTATTCTTTTCAAAAATGCAACCGCTCTTGAACAAACAGGAAAAATAAAAACAATAGCGCTTGACAAAACAGGAACTGTAACAAGCGGAAATCCGCAGGTTACCGATATCTTGACTTTCGGCAGTAAATCCGATGATGAGCTGTTGAAAACAGCATACTCCCTCGAAAAAATGAGCGAACATCCTCTTGCAAAGGCAATTGTAAAATGTGCGGATAAAAAAAATATAAAGTCCTTTGATGCAAAAGCTTTTAATGCATTTCCCGGAAACGGTGTTTCGGCTGTTATAAACGAAAAAGAAATTATTGGAGGAAATCTAAAATTCATTCAAACAAGACTTGAAGTTCCGCAGGATATCCAAGAAAAAGCGACAGCTTTGTCAAATGAGGGTAAAACACCTCTGTTCTTTGCCTCGTACGATAAAATTATGGGAATTATTGCTGTTTCCGACACAATAAAGCCGGACAGTGCAGAAGCTGTCAAGGAGCTTAAAAACCTCGGAATTAAAGTCATTATGCTGACAGGCGATAACCGCCAATGTGCAGAAGCCGTCAAAAAAAAGGTTGGTCTTTCGGAGGCTGTTGCGGAGGTTATGCCACAGGATAAGGAAAGAATCATTTCCGAACTAAAGCAAAAATCCAAAACCGCAATGGTCGGTGACGGCATAAATGATGCTCCCGCTCTCACCTCCGCCGACATCGGAATTGCAATCGGTGCCGGAACGGATGTTGCAATTGATGCCGCAGATATAGTTTTGATGAAGGACAGTCTTTTCGATGTCGTTTCGGCAATAAAATTGAGCCGTGCCACACTTAAGAATATACACGAAAATCTTTTCTGGGCATTTATTTACAATGTGATAGGCATTCCGATTGCCGCAGGAGTCCTTATTCCGACATTCGGTATCGGTCTAAATCCGATGATAGCGGCAGCGGCTATGAGCTTGTCAAGCTTTTGTGTTGTTTCAAACGCTTTGCGTTTAAATTTATTTAAAATAAAAAATACAACTGCGGCAAAGGAGGTCGAAAAAAATATGGAAAAAACATTGAAAATTGAAGGAATGATGTGTGCTCATTGCGAAGCAAGAGTCAAAAACGCATTGGAAGCTGTTGACGGTGTTTCGGAAGCAATTGCAAACCACAGTACAAACAGTGCTTTAATAAAGCTTTCCAAAGATATTTCGGACGATGTTTTAAAACAAACAGTCGAGGCTCAAGGCTACAATGTAATCGATTAATAAAAAAAATTTGAGGGATGCAGTCGCATCCCTCATTTTTATTTGTTATTTTCAATAAATCTGCGAATAATTGCCGCAATTTCCGCTCTTGTTGCACCATCGGCAGGTGCAAATCTGTTTGCATCCTTGCCCTGCATAATTCTCTTTAATGTGCAATACATAACACCCTCAACGGCATAATCGGAAATTTTATCCGTATCCGAATATTCAAGTTTAATTGCCCACGCACCCATCGGAGCTATGTCCTTATACTGTGCGTATCTAAACATTAAAGTTGCGATTTGTTCTCTTGTAACACTGTCATTTGGGGCAAATTCTTTCTCGCTCACACCCTTTACAATTCCGTTTTCCTTTGCCCATATAACCGCATCGGCATAATGTGCATTAAGATTGATATCCTCAAAGGGAACACTCTTTTTAACAGTCGGACTTCCCTCCATACGATAAAGCACCGTCACAAACATTCCTCTTGTAATAAGTGTATGCGGAGCGAATACACCGTTTGACATTCCGTTCATCAGACCGTTATCATTCACATAATTAACATCATCATAGAACCAATCATCTTCCGTAACATCGTCAAATGGGTTCTTTTTGCCGTTGTCGTTTTTTACATTCCACTTTGCATAAAGCGTAATATTTTTGATTATCTGCTTTGAAAAATCAAACTTCTGTGTCAATGCCTCATCAGAATACCATCCGTCCAATTCATATCCGTCTTTTGTCGGAGTTTGCGGCTCTTTTGCTTTCTGATATCTTCTTACCCTTTGATTTTCCACCGACGAGCCGCCGTTTGATTCAAATTTTACCGTATAAACAGTTCGTGAACCGCTTCCTGTGCTTTGCTGTACATTGGTGATATTAAAGTTGATTTGTGAACCGTTGACACTGATTCCATCCGCTCTTGTTGGGGTAATATCCAATCTTACAGAACCTCTGTACGGTGCTGTCGGTGTTCCCGATATCACACCGTTTTCAAGAGTGATACCGTCAGGAAGAGTATAACCCTCGGCGATACTGAAAGTGCCGTCTGTCAAAGATTCATCGTCAAGTGCAAGTGTTATCGGCGTTATCGGCGTTCCAACATAACCCGTAACATTTTCATCTTTCAGTTTATAATACCACTTTGCAAACAGTTTCCATGGACTGTATTCCGTGCTTGTATCGGTAATTCTTTCAATTCTTGTATTTGCACTTACACCGTCATTACTGCTTGTTGCATACCATCCGTCAAAACCGTAACCCGATTTTACGGCAGGTGCAAGAGTTATAGGATTGGTGCTGACATCTGCTTTTGTATATATTGTCGGATTTTGGCTGTTGTCCGTACCCGGCAAAAGATTTACATATTCCAGGCTGTACTGTGTTTTTTTCCAACCTGCATAATATGTCTTATTTTCTTGAAATGTGCTTACAGCCACTGCATCATCTGGAACATCGGCTGTATATTTTGTTTCAAACCAACCCTTGAATTCTCTGTATGCATATACCGGTTCTTCTATATGGTATCTTTCGTCCATTTCAAGCTCACCGTATGTGACGGAGCTATTATCTCCCCACGCTCCGCCGTTCGGGTCAAACCTTGGATATTCTCTCCACACTGCATAAAGTTCTACCGCAGCCGAACTAACCGCCGTATCCGATCCGAATTTATACTCTGTTTCCGGGTTATCAAAGACATCAGTTGTGCCGTTTTCACTGTCTGACCAATGGCTGAATTTATGATAGGGATATGTTATTTCATTTGATCCAAAATCGGTCATAGCCTTTTTTGAAACATACAAATAATCGTTCGTTAAATTGAAATACAACCCACGATCATCAACACCGAAACAAGACATTCCCGGTATAAATTCACTGTAATCGTCATTTATGCCGTTTTGGAAATGCCAACTAACCGTCCTTCCAAAAACAGGAAATAATTCCCAAACCCTGCCGTAATTGTTCGAAATTTCACTTTCCTCTATCCATTCCGGTGTGATCTGCTTTATCACTAAGTTAGCATCATTCCTAAAATCACTTGTGTATGTCCAGCCGTTAAAGCCATAACCCGACTTCGATGCCTGCGGAAGTGTTATGCTTGCACCGCTCTGTGCGATATCTATGGTGAAAGCTTGACCGTATGTTATTCCTGTTGCAGGCTCCTGGGTGTATTCTTGACTGGGGTTAATTATAAATTTGTACACTGTATCTTCCGCACTCACAGCCAAAGGCATAATGCAGGAGATGGCAAAGCTCAATGCCAAAATCAAGCATAACAATTGTTTTTTTCTCTTCATAAATCATTTCACTCCTTAAATTGTAATATATAATAAATCCTTTCGGAATTTTTTTTATTCTTTCAATATGTAACATATGTGCCTCAATCCGTCACGAACAGTCCGCAGATGAGATTTCCCTCCCCTTCCGTCACAACGGTAAAAAACAGGAACTTGTGACATCGAGTACCCGGCACGGCTTGCTTTTGCTATCATTTCAGTTGCAAATTCCATACCGGAGCATTGCAAGTCAAGCTTTTTAAAATCTTCTTTGTTTATTCCTCTCAAACCACAGTGAAAGTCATAAATCGGACATTGAAATTTCACCCTACCGAGCCAAGACAAAAACGGCACTCCAAAATGTCTGTGCCAAAAAGGCATTGCACCCTTTTGCATTCCCGAAAATCTGTTTCCGACAACAATTGACGCTCCGTTTTCAAGTGCACAAACAAATGCCTCCAGATGTTCAAAATCATAGCTTTTATCACAGTCACCCATAATAATATATTTACCTGCCGATTCCGCAATACCTCCTCTCAAAGCATTTCCGTAACCTTTTTTTCCTACGCTTACAACTCTTGCCCCGTTTTCTTTCGCTATCTCCACCGACGAATCTTCACTGCCGTTATCCACAATAAGGATTTCCGTTTCGATACCGCTTGAAGATATAAATTTTTTTGCCTCCGCAATACAGGCTTCAAGTGTTTTTTCCTCATTTAAACACGGCATCAAAATCGTCAGTTCTTTTTCCCGCATTTTTTCTTTCTCCTTTTTAACACCGTATCAAAATCAATTCCTTTTTCAAATACCGCAAACAAGGCAATTACCGTTATTATCTGACTTCTGAATGTGAAGAACGGGTGCAGGCACGAATGATTGCTCAAGCACACATATCGTACATACGGTGCAGCGGAAATCAGCAATAATGTCCACACTATTTGGGGTACATTTTCCTTTCTGTAAAGAAAAAATACACAAAACAGTACAAAGATAATCGCCGAGCATATCAGCCAAACAGCTGTTTCACTCCGCACAAAATTGAGCGGAAAAAGGCGATTTAAGTTTTTTACCAAAGCTCCTATGAGCTGATTTTGTTCAATGTTCGGAACTTCTCCCATCATACGGTAAGCACCTTCAAAAACAGCTTGTCTGAAAGCAGATTTTCCCAACACTGCAAGACACATAAGCCATTTAAAAAACCAGGTCATAACATACCCAAACCCCCACATCACACTGTATTGAACAGTCTCAAAAAGCGATAAATCGTTTTCTTTATGCATTTTTTCCCTTATACAAAGAAGAAAAATCAAGGGTACAAAAAGTGTTAAAATTTCGTTTGTCAGAAAATCGAAAAAACATATCAATGCTCCGACAGACGCAAAAAAAACACACAGCAATCGTCTTTGCAAATTCGCCCCGTATTTCAAAACAAAAATTCCCGCAAGATGCATAATGAAAAATGACGGCATATATTCCATACATAACGGTATAATATACGAAAAGCTGACAGTTATAGCCACAGCATATCCCGCAAACAGTGTATAAAATTTCCGTTTTATGAGCATTACCGATAATATAACCGCAAATAAAATACAAATTGCAATATTTATATTTCTTATTCCCAATATATCGGTAAATGCCAAAAGCGGTTTTATAACCGTCAACGCTCCGTGCCAATAACGGGAATATGACTTGTCGGGAGTTTTCCCGTCATACACAGCACCAATAAGACTTTCGGACTTATAGATATCCTTACCCTCATAAAATCCTGCATTCAGTGCAGAGCTAAAGGGTGCATCCGATTCCTGACACCAGGCTATATTCAGCCAAACAAGGTCAGCATAGTTATGCACTATGGTTGAATTTTCGTCCTTTGTCATCTGCTGGAACATATATTTATCCGAATAATAATCGGCACTCTTTTTTACATTTTTCTCAATCGCACTTTTCGGAATCAAAGCACACAGCGTTATCAACAAAAGAAACACTGCCTGCAAGATAAAAACTGCGACAACGGCAGGTATGTAATCCTTTATCCGCACTTTTTTTAACTTCTGAAATTTCGTCATATTTGCCTACTCCAAGCTTTGCTTTAGGATATTTTAACATATATTCCACAAAAAATCAATCTTTTTTTTCAAATTAGCCTCAATTAATAAAAACCCGTTTTTTCGCTTTATTGACATAAAATTTTCAATATGATATACTAAATAAAATAATAAATTCGGAGCAAGATAATGAACGATAAATTATTAAAACACAACGGACTTTTTTTCAAAAATTCAAACAAATCCGATACAGAGAAAAAAATCAACAAAATCATAGAGGATATAAAGCTTCCCGACAATTTTTCTTTTAATTCGGATTGCATATCCGACACCACCGAAAAATTTTCAAATCTACGATCGGATTTTGTGCTGCCGTCATCCTCTAAATATGATATTCTTTCAAATTCATCCTCAAAAAACACGGACGGATTTATAATCGAAAAAATTATGTAAATCGGAGAAATACTATGACTTCCTTATCAAAATTGAGAGCAGACCTTGATAACAGGGTTATTTCGGCTTGCGAGCTGACAGAGCTTTACATTAACAGAATAAAAAAATACGATAAAACAATAAACAGCTTTATTAGCATATGTGAAGAAAACGCTTACGAGGATGCTAAAAAAGCACAAATTCTTATCAACAAAAAGCAATCACTGCCTATGAGCGGAATACCGATTGCCGTTAAGGACAATATTACCACACAAGGAATTAAAACAACCTGTGCATCAAAAATGCTCAAGGATTTTGTTCCTTTTTACGATGCAACTGTTGTAAAAAAGCTAAAAGAACAAAATGCGGTTATTATCGGAAAAACAAATATGGACGAATTCGGTATGGGTGACTCAAACGAAAATTCATATTTCGGAGCTGTCAAAAATCCGTTTAACACAGAATATACCTCGGGCGGTTCGTCGGGCGGTTCTGCCGCCGCAGTTTCTGCCGGATTTGTTCCCACATCTCTCGGAACAGATACGGGCGGTTCTGTTCGTCAGCCCTCTGCCTTTTGCGGTGTGTGCGGCTTGCGTCCCTCCTACGGAACAATTTCACGAAGCGGCTTGATTTCCTTTGCATCAAGTCTTGACCAAATCGGCATTTGTGCAAATTCAGCCGTTGATACGGGATATCTTTTAAATTGCATATACGGTTATGACCGAAATGATATGACAAGCTCTGAATCTTCACCCGGAGATTATCTTTCTCTTGTCGGAAAATTGAACTCAAAAAATCTAAAAATCGGAATACCTCACGAATTTTACGACAACATTATTTCCTCGGAAATAAAAAACGCATTTTTATCGGTTATAGATTTTTACAAAAAAAATGATTTTGAAATTATTGAGACTTCTCTGCCCTCTTTAAAATATGCCGATGCGACTTATATGGCAATTTCTTCGGCAGAGGCCTCATCAAACCTTTCAAGATACGACGGAATAATATTCGGACATTCATCAAATACCGTCGGCTCTTATGAAGAAAAAATTTCAAATTCACGATTTGACGGATTTGGAAATGAAGTGAAAAACAGAATAATTCTCGGAAATAAAATTCTCTCTGAGGAAAACTACGAAAAATATTACATTGCCGCAAGAAATATGCGAAAACAAATCACAAAAGAATATAACGAAATTTTCAAAAAATGTGATATAATTTTATCCCCCACCTCACCGGTGCTGCAAAAAAAGATAAATTCCTCTGAAAATGACCAAACATATTCAAACGATATCTTCACCGTTGCGGCAAGTCTTTCGGGAATTCCCGAAATTTCCACTGTGTGTGCATATACAACGGAAAATCTGCCGATAGGCTTCAGTATTGCGGCAAAACCATATGAAGAATCAAAAATAATTGCCGCCGCAGATATCTTTGAAAATTTTTTTTGCAAAAAGGAGCCTGCATTATGAGTCTGATACCAGTTATAGGTCTTGAAATTCACGCAGAATTACTGACAAAAACAAAAATATTCTGTTCCTGTGCAAATAAGTTCGGAGAAAAGTCAAATACTCTTGTTTGCCCCATATGTTCAGGAATGCCGGGTACTCTTCCCATGCTGAACAAAGAAGCTTTTTTGCTTGCGGTTAAGGCAGGTCTCGTTCTTGACTGCAAAATTAACAGTAAATCCTCATTCGACCGAAAAAATTATTTTTATCCGGATTTACCGAAAGGTTATCAGATAACACAGTATTATCATCCCCTGTGTGAAAACGGATATATAGATATCAACAACAAAAGATTTAATATAGAAAGAATACACATCGAAGAGGATGCAGGCAAATTAATTCACGAAAAAAGATCGACACTTATCGACCTTAACAGATGCGGAGTTCCGCTTATCGAAATTGTCACAAAACCAGATTTTAATTCTGCCGAGGAGGTTTGCCTTTTTATTCGTGAAATTTCTTCTCGGCTCAAATACGCCGATGTATGCGATGCAAGACTTGAAGAGGGTTCATTAAGAGTTGATGTCAATATTTCCGCAAAAGACGAAAATTCATCAATTTTGGGGACAAGAACGGAAATTAAAAACTTGAATTCATTAAAATCGGTCGCAAAAGCAATTGAATATGAATTCAACCGTCAGTGTCTGATTCTTTCAAAGGGTGAAGAAATCATTTGCGAAACAAGACGCTATAATGAAAACAGTGCAAAAACCGAATCGATGCGAATTAAAGAAAAGCCGTCCGATTACAGATATTTCCCCGAACCAGATATTCCCGCCATCTGCATTTCCGATGATGAAATAAACAACGCAAAAAAACTTCTTCCGAAAATGCCAAAAGAAAGAATTGAGGAATACAAAGAACTCTACGGCATCTCCGAACAAGATGCTGTTCTATTGACAAACGATAAAGCGATCTCTGATTTTTTTGAAGCTGTAATTTCGGAATATAGGTCACCGAAAACAATCACAAAAATAATTTTAGGATATATTTTCAGGAATATGAACGAACTAAAACTGAAAAAAATACCGCTCCTGCCGAAAAATGTTGCAAATTGTGCAAAACTCCTCGATGATAAGAAAATAACTGGCAACGCCCTTTCCGAAATTGTGGCTCTTATGTTCAAAAACAATGATCCTCCGATTGAGATTGCAAAAAAGAACAATTTTCTCATAAAAGATAACAAAGAAGAAATAGAAAAAATCGTTTCGGAAGTCTTGTCAAAAAACCGAAAGGCAGTCAATGAATATAACAGCGGAAAGAAAAAAGCATTTGCCTTTTTGATGGGACAGGTTATCAGAAATTGTGAAAAAGGCACAAATCCGAAAAGCGTGACGAAAATTTTGGAAAACAATTTATCAACTTTTTCAGATAACAGTTGACAAATTCGCTGTAAATGTTATAATATTAGTGTTAAAGATTGATAAAACGGCGGCGTTTTATTATATCGCTTACCGACGGTAAGTAATATGATAGCGTCGCTTTATTTGTAAAACGCAAAGGAGAAATGAAAATGAATGTAGCTGATTATTTCGGAGAAAATGTCTTTAATCTGTCGGTTATGAAAGAACGCCTGCCGAAAGATATTTTTGAATCGGTAAAAACAACAATTAATGAAGGAACAGCACTTGACTCCGGTGTTGCCGATGTTTTGGCAAGTGCAATGAAAGATTGGGCAGTTGAAAAGGGTGCTACACACTATACACACTGGTTTCAGCCTATGACAGGTGTAACAGCCGAAAAACATGATTCATTTATAACACCTACCGATGACGGACATATAATTCTTGAATTTTCGGGAAAGGAGCTTATCCGTGGCGAACCGGATGCTTCAAGCTTTCCGTCGGGCGGACTTCGTTCGACTTTTGAAGCAAGAGGCTACACCGCCTGGGACCCTACCTCCTTTGCATTCATAAAAAACGGTTCTTTATGTATTCCTACCGCTTTTTATTCATACACAGGTGAAGCTCTCGACAAAAAAACTCCGCTCCTGCGTTCAATGGAAGCAATAAACAAACAAACCTTGCGTGTCTTGAAATATTTCAATTCCGATGCAACACATATAATCTCTTATGTCGGACCGGAACAAGAATATTTTATTGTTGACGAAAAACTCTATAATCAAAGAAAAGACCTTATGCTCACAGGCAGAACTCTGTTCGGAGCAGTCCCGGCAAAGGGTCAGGAAATGGATGATCACTACTTCGGTCAAATAACCGAAAGAATCGCCGATTATATGAAAGAGCTTGATGAAGAGCTTTGGAAGCTTGGCGTTCTTGCTACAACAAAGCATAACGAAGCCGCGCCTGCCCAGCACGAATTGGCTCCGATTTATTCAACCACAAACATCTCCTGTGACCATAACCAGCTCACAATGGAAGTTATGAAAAAAATTGCAAAGAAACATGGTCTGGTATGTCTTCTTCACGAAAAACCATACGAAGGCGTAAACGGTTCAGGTAAGCATAACAACTGGTCAATCGGAACAAATACGGGTGAAAATCTTTTCAAACCAGGAAAGAAGCCTATTGAAAACAAGCAATTTCTCTTGTTTTTGGCGGCAGTTATCAAGGCTGTTGACGATTACGCAACTCTTTTGAGAGTATCTGTTGCAAATGCGGGCAATGACCACCGACTCGGTGCAAATGAAGCTCCTCCGGCTATCATTTCAATTTTTCTCGGAAAACAATTGGAAGATGTTGTTGAAGCTGTCAAGGAGGGAAAAACTTCAATAGATGATTCAAGAAGTAAAATTTCTGCCGGTGTTGATGCCGTTCCTCTTATCAAAAAGGACTCAACTGACAGAAACAGAACCTCTCCCCTTGCCTTTACCGGAAACAGATTTGAGTTCAGAATGCCAGGTTCTTCGCAATCGATAACAGGCGTTAATACCGCTCTTAACACGGCGGTTGCGGCAACTCTTTCAAAAATTGCCGACAGACTCGACAACGGCGAAAGCATAGACGAAATCATTGTTGATATATTCAAAAAGCACGACAGAGTCATTTTCAACGGAAACGGATATTCCGATGAATGGGTTACGGAAGCCGAAAAAAGAGGCTTGCCGAATTTAAAATCAACAGTTGATGCAATTCCTGCATTGCTATATGAAGAAAATGTCGATGCATATTCTTCGATGAATGTTCTTTCAAAAGTTGAGCTTGAATCAAGATATGAGATTTTGTTAGAAGAGTACATCAAAAAAATCAACATTGAAATGCTCACAATGCTTGAAATGGCAAAACAGGAAATTCTTCCGGCTTGCCTTGAATATACAGCATCGTTGGCTGACGGAATAATCAAAAAAGAATCCATCGGACTTTGTGTCCCCAACGAAAAAAAATCAGCGGCTCATATGTCAAAGCTCACCGAACAGCTGATTGATGACATTTCAAGACTTGAAGCCGCAAAATGCAAAATAGACTCCGAAAACGACATTTTGTCAAAAGCAAAATATTATCAAAACATAATTCTTGACAATATGTCAAAAATAAGGAATACTGCAGATGAACTTGAAACTGTTGTAGCCAAAGATTATTGGCCGTTCCCGACCTATGAGGATTTATTGTACAGAGTTTAATTTACAGATTAAAAAACACACATATCACAAAAGATATGTGTGTTTTTTAATCATTTTTTCCACATACTCGGTGAGAACAACACCAAGAACGGGATAAGCTCCAATCTGCCTATCAACATATCAAATGTCAAAACAAGCTTTGACATTGGCGAATAAAGCGAAAAATTTTCCATTGGTCCGACTTTTGCAAGACCCGGTCCTATGTTATTAAGTGTTGCCGCAACGGCAGTAAAGTTTGTTGTAAAATCAAAATTGTCTATCGATATTATCAACAGCGATCCAAAGAAGATAACCACATAAGCGGCAAGATAAACGCTTATGGATTTTACAACCTGCGAATCGACTGATTTTTGATTAAACAAAATTTTTCTTGTTATTTTCGGTTGTGTAGTAAATCTTATTTCCTTAAACACATTTTTTATCAAAATAACAATTCTTGAAACCTTAATTCCTCCGCCTGTGCTTCCTGCACAAGCACCGATAAACATCAATAGAACAAGTATTGTTTTTGAAAACTGCGGCCATAAATCAAAATTTACCGTAGCATATCCCGTGGTCGTTATGATTGACGAAACCTGGAAAGCCGAATGTTTTATATTATCAAGCAAGCTGTCATACAGTCCGTAACAGTTTATGCATATCAGTGCAATTGCAATGAATACAATTAAGAAATATTTCTTAACCTCTTCCATTTTAAATGCCGTTTTAATCTTTCTTGAAAGTAACAAATAATAAAATGTGAAGTCAACACCGAACAACAGCATAAAAATCGTTATGGTTATCTGTTGAAAAGATGTATAATCGGCAAGTCCGGAATTTCTGACTGCAAAACCTCCTGTCCCGGCAGTTCCGAATGTGAGAGTCAGCGAATCAAAAACATCCATCCCCGAAACAAGCAGAATAACAAGCTGTATTATAGTCATACCAAGATATATTCCATATGAAATTTTGGCACTTGTTCTTATCCTTGGCACTAATTTTCCGACAGCCGGCCCCGGACTTTCCGCCTTTACCATAAAAAAGTTATTTCCACCCGACAGCGGCAAAAATGCAATCAAGAATACAAGTACACCCATACCGCCTATCCAATGAGAAAAACTTCTCCACATCAGCATAGACCTCGGAAAATGGTCAACATCCTTTAGAATTGACGCCCCCGTTGTCGTAAATCCCGAAGAAATTTCAAACAGTGCATCGATATATGACGGAACTCTTCCCGAAGTATAAAAAGGCAACGCTCCAAACACACTTATAATTATCCATGCGAGTGCCGCAACAACAAATCCTTCTTTCGCATGGATTTCCTTTTTTTTAGATTTTGCCATCAGCAAAATCACTCCGAGCACAACACACAGAACAATTGATATCAAAAACGAATAAAATTCTCTTTCATTATAAATTGCGGCACAAACCAAAGGTAAAAGCATACAAGCCGCTTCACAACACAAAACACAGCCAAGTATATATAAAATAACTCTGTAATTCATAAATTCACCTTATCTCAATATATCTCCGATATTTTTATATCCTTTTTCTGTTGTTATGACTATAACTGTGTCACCTGCCTTAACGGTATCCTTACCTCTCGGCGTTATAACCGTTCCGTTCCTGTGAATACAAGCTATAAGAATATTTTTCTTTAATTTTAAATTTTCAATCATAACATCCGCAATCGGAGAATTTTGTGTAATTTTAAATTCAAGTGCTTCCGCTTTACCGTCAATAATGCTGTGCATTGTTTCAATATCGTTCCCGATCGAATTTTGAAATGCCCTTACATATCTGACAATATATTCGGCTGTAATATTCTTTGGATAAATCGTCGAATCGAGGTTCAATTCGGAAATTACATCATCATAAGCAATTCTGTTTATCTTTGTGACAACTTTTCCGTTCATTCTCTTTTTGGCAAATAAAGAAAGCAAAACATTTTCTTCATCTATATTGGTGAGAGCAACAAACGATTCTGCTTGCTCCAATCCCATTTCAAGAAGCAGATCGTTATTTGTTCCGTCACCGTTTATAATCTCCGCTTTCGGCAAAAGATCACATAGTTCTTCGCATCTGTGCTTATTCTGTTCGATAAGCTTTACCGAAATTCCCGATTTTATCAGCTGTTTTGCAAGATAATATGCCGTATCCCCTCCGCCAACAATAATCGTATCTTTAACTCTGTTTGTTTTAATTCCAATTTTTTTGAAGAAATTAGATGCATTTTCCGGCGATGAAACAATACTTACCAAATCCCCGTCCAACAAACGGAAATCTCCGTCTGGAATAAAAGCATCCTCTCCCCTTTCAACTCCGCAAATCAAAACATCACAGTTAAGCTTGGCACAGATATCCGAAACCTTAATTTCATTCAAAACGGAATTTCCACCAACACGGAATTTCAAAATTTCCACTCTGCCCTTTGCAAATGTATCGATTTGAATTGCAGACGGAAAACGCAGAAGTCTTGCTGTTTCGGTTGCCGCCGCAAGTTCGGGATTAATTATCATCGCAAGTCCCAAATCTTCCTTAAAAAGCTGAATTTCTTTATAATACTCCGGTTTTCTTACCCTTGCGATAGTTTGGCAATGACCGCATTTTCTCGCAATAAGACAAGTCAAAAGATTTAATTCATCGGATGCAGTTACGGCAATCAGCAAATCAGCCTCTTCAACACCGGCTTCACGCAGAACATCTATGTTTGCACCGCTTCCGACAACCCCCATAACATCATTTTGTCCGACAAGCTCTTCCACAAGTTTTGCACGAACATCTATTACCGTAATATTATGGTCTTTTTCATCGGCTATCCTCTCGACAATTTTCTGTCCTACTTTACCGTAACCGACAATGATTATATTCATCAGATTTTCCCTCTTATTCTTTGTGTTTTATTAACTTTCGGCTCCCTTATATAAAGGGAGAATTTAGCTGATTTCAAGCTTTGCTTGAAATCATTATAGCACCGCACCAATTAATTGTCAACACAAATTATATAAATTCCTTATCGTCCGCCAAAAGGGTGCATCTATGCACATTAAAGAACGAAATTTTAAAGTCTTCCTCATATTTTTGCATTGCCTCGATTACCGTATCGGGTTTTAAATTATAATTGTTTCCGGCATCAAGACACATTGAAAATGTAATAATATCATCATTGGTTTCAACAAGTTCCAAAGAATGAATATGGGGTTTTATATCCGCTTCCTTTATTCCGCTTTTGCTTTTCTTCATTACATTGATTGTATCATTTGCAAGGAATTTTGAAATGTTAAAATCCATTTTTCCCACCGACTCACATCGGCAAATATAAACAGCTCTGTTAATTGAAGAAAAATCTATTTTGGACTCTTCCATATTTTTAACGCCGATAACTTTAAATCCGTTAGTCAAGGCATCATTTAACCTTTGTGCAACCTCTTTTTCCGAAAAATCACCGTCAAGTCCTATTCTCATAAGCTCACAATCGGATGTTACTCCGACAGAAAGCGGCAATGCAACCGCCATTTGCGGATGCGGATTAAAACCACTTGAATAAAGCATCGGCAATCCCGAACGCCTTACGGCTCTTTGTATAAACTTTACAAAATCCAGGTGAGAAATATATTTTACCTCTTCACCCCTTGAATATTTTATTATATAATTACTCATAGCATACTCCCGTCTTGAAACAATTTGCACCGCAGCCGGCACATTTTTCACGGCAATTCGGTGTTGTTTGCGCTTTAAGTGATTTTTGATATTCTCTTATAAAGAATTTTTTCGTCACGCCGATATCGATATGATCCCACGGCAAGATTTCGTCAATGCTACGCTCACGCAAGTAAAAATCGGGATCAATTCCACATTCTTCAAAGCTCTTCATCCACATATCAAATTTAAAATGGTCATTCCAGCCGTCAAATCTGCATCCGTTTTTAACCGCTGTTATGATAACATCCAGCAACCGTCTGTCACCTCTTGCAAAGACTCCCTCCAAATAGCTTGTCTTGTTGTCGTGCCAGCTGTAACGAATA
The DNA here is from genome assembly GCA_964530315.1 of uncultured Lachnospiraceae bacterium. Lineage (GTDB taxonomy): Bacteria > Bacillota > Clostridia > UBA1381 > UBA1381 > RGIG1988. The sequence goes on along the minus strand of CAZGZZ010000003.1, from coordinate 24,067 downwards.
CGCTTTGATTTTATAGATGCTTTTAAGTGATTTTGCTTTTCTATGATTTCTTCCCTCGTATCCTGTCTGCACCATTGGAATGCCGTGAAAGGCTTCGGAATAAAGCTTGATGTGCTGACTGTTATATTTATGTTGTTTGCTCTTTCCTCTTTCGAAATTTCAAAATATTTATCAAGCACTCTTGCAGACAATTCGGCAATTCCCTCAACATCTTCATATGTTTCCGTAGGCAAGCCTATCATAAAATAAAGCTTAACATTTGTCCATCCGCCCTTAAAAAGCATCTCGGTCGATGTCAATATATTGTCCTCGTTTATGTTTTTGTTGATTACATCTCTCAATCTCTGTGTTCCGGCTTCGGGTGCAAAGGTTATTCCCGATTTTCTCACCTTTTGAACCTTTTTCATCAATTCAAGCGAGAAATTATCAATACGCAGTGACGGAAGTGATAAGCCGATTTTCTTCTTTTCGGTAATTTTCAAAAGATTATCCGTAAGCTCCGGCAAACCCGTGTAATCGCTTGAACTTAATGATGAGAGCGAAATTTCATCATATCCGCTTGAATCCAAAAGACGATTTGCAAGACAGGTAAGAGTTTCAACCTTTCTTTCTCTTACAGGTCTGTAAATATATCCTGCCTGGCAGAAACGGCATCCTCTTATACATCCTCTGAAAATTTCAAGCATAATTCTGTCGTGCACAATATCACCGTAAGGTACTATAACCTTATCCGGTGTCGGTGCACTGTCAAAATCCGTCATAATTCTCTTTTTGATTGTAGGCTTTGCCGCAGGATTATTCGGTTTTATACTCTTTACGGTGAAATCCTCATTATATTCGATATCGTAAAATGACGGAACATAAATTCCCTCAATTCCGGCTATTTTTTCAAGATAAGATTTTCTCGTTCTGTTTTCGTCCTTTTTCCATTCCTTATATACATCGATTACTTCGCATATAATCTCTTCACCCTCACCGAGCATAAAGAAATCAACAGCATCTGCAATAGGCTCTGCATTATACGCACAAGGACCTCCGGCACAGACAAACGGGTCGCAAAGATCTCTGTCCTTTGTCAAAAGCGGTATTCCGGCAAGGTCTAACATATTGATGATATTGGAATAACTCATTTCATATTGAAGCGTAAATCCGATCATATCAAAAGTATTTATTTCATCACCGGATTCAAGTCCGAAAAGTTTCAACCCTCTTTTTCGCATTTCCTCTTCCATATCAACCCAGGGTGCAAAAACTCTTTCGCAGTATGTATCATTTCTCAAATTCAATACATGATACAAAATTTTCAGTCCCAAATGTGACATTGCTATCTCATATACATCGGGAAAGCAAAATCCAAATCTTACATCAACAGTCTTTGGGTCTTTTATACACATATTCAATTCCTGACCTGTGTATCTTGTCGGTTTTTCAACATTTTTTAATATTTTTTCTCTTTCTGAAAATGGCATATTTTATGTTCCTTTTTAAATAAATTTTGTGTTATTAGTATAACATTTTATCGATGAAAAGTCAATCAATCGTTGATTTTATTATTATTTTAATAAAAACTATTGACATTCACCCCAAAATGTGTTAAAATATGTGCATAAGTTGTGCGGGAGTGGCTCAGTGGTAGAGCGTCACCTTGCCAAGGTGAACGTCGCGAGTTCGAATCTCGTCTTCCGCTCCAAGCCGAAACGAATGTTTCGGCTTTTTTTGTGCAATAAAAATCCGCAAGACCATCTCAAATCTTGCGGAATGCAATTTTTTATTTTTTCATATTCTTTCCCGTTGCATAATCAATCAAAACTCCCGGCTGAACATTATAGCAAAAGACATTAAAACAAACACCCTTACCTTTATCCTCAACCGACAACGCTTCCATAACAACGCCTTCAGCCAAAAGATTGTTGCCGCTAAAAATCGGCGTAACTCTGTAGAGAACATGATTATCCGTATTTCTAACATATTCCGCCACTTCATTTTCAAACGGAAGCATTCCGTCAACATTCATATATCTTGTTCCGGTAATCAGATTTTTTTCGTTTGCATTTTCTCCCGCAAGCTGGTATCCTATCAAATGACATCTGTTATACAGATATTTTCCGTCAACAAAATCATATTTTGCAATCTGCCAGCCTGTCGGTTTTATCTGTCCGATTTTACCTCTTTCCTCTTCGGGCATTATATCTCTGCCGATTAATGCCGTTGCAGCTGTACATCTTCCCAAATCGTCCAAATCTCCGTATCTTTCATAAGAATCATCGGAATAGTCCGACTCATCGAAATGCGGAATATTCCCATTTAACTCAACATAAGGACTTCCCGAATATTCGGGTATGTTATCAATTTCGATTTTTTCAAAAAGCGTGCTGCTTCTTGAAAAATATCCGATAAGGAAAAAAACTGCGGCGGCAACAATATATCCCGAAAATTTTCTGTTCTTTCTCATAAAATTTCTATCCTTTATTGCAAATTAAGCTTTTTACTCAAAAAATAATGTGTTATCAAATAAAATGCAACGGTTTCTACTAAATTAACAATTATCGCATACCATAAAGATATATGAATACCGCCTACCAAAAAAGATGTATCTGTTCCTAACAACTGAAATGGCGTCAGCGTAAAAACTTCAAAAATATTTGTCGCCATTTGCAACAGTATAAAAGCACCTATTGATTTTGCTGTTCTGTGAGTATCTGCCGAATAACCTATTGCCATACTTGCGTAGATGTTAAAATAAATATTAACTATAGCAATCAGCACTGTCAAACACATTTCAATCATAATAGCTGCAAATTCAAAAACATTTACATTGCTCCAACTAATCATTGCAAAAGCTTCCGAAACATTTCCGAAAATATCCGTTCCGACAACTCCCAAAAAGAGAATAAAATATGAAAGCACAGCAACCAAAAATCCTGTCACTGTCCAAATAACAGAGACTATAGCCTTTGACAAAATGTTATCTCCTACCTTAACCGGAATCGTATGCATAAGATATCCCTCATCTCCGAGCAAATTATTTTTAAATCTGCTTATTGCATAAAAAAACATTCCGCAAATCACCACAAAATTAAGTATCACGAACACCACAACAACCAAAAAGACAAACAGTCTGATTATCAAACCGCCGATATCAAATCTGTCGGTAAGAGCCGAAAATACTTCATCAAGATTTAACGCCAATCCGACAGACATCATTGACGAAAGTGCAATCAATAAAGCATACATCAACAGCATAAATTTTCCCGTTGACTTAAATTCATATTTTATAAGCTTTCCTAACATTTGAATACCTCCCTAAATACTTCGTCAACACTTTTTCCCTCACGCTCACGCAAATCATCAACACTATCGTGCAACAAAATTTTTCCGTCCTTTATAAATATAACCTCATCGAGAACCTTCTCAACATCAGATATAAGATGTGTCGATATTATCACAGTACCGCTTTCGGAGTAGTTGCTTATTATGCTGTCCAAAATATAATCTCTCGTTGCCGGGTCAACGCCTCCAATCGGCTCATCCAGTAAATAAAGCTCCGCATTTCTTGACATCACCAATATCAACTGAACTTTTTCCTTATTTCCCTTGGAAAGCGTCTTAAATTTGTCCTTTGGATTGATATTTAGATTTCCAATCATACCATATGCTTTTTTTGAATCAAAATCCTTATAAAAATCCTCAAACATTTTAATAAGTTCCGCAACACTCATCTTGTCACTCAAACAGTTTTTGTCAGGCAGGTATGAAACCTTGGCTTTTGTTTCGTATCCCGGTGCTTTACCATCAATCAATATTTCACCGAATGTCGGTTCTGTCAATCCGTTTGCGGTTTTTATAAGTGTTGTTTTACCGCTTCCGTTCGGGCCCAAAAGACCTATTATCTTTCCTCTTCCTATTGATAGTGATACATTATCAAGTGCTTTTTTTATCCCGAATTTTTTTGTAAGATTATTACATTCCAAAATATATTCACTCATATATAATACCTCCTTAAATCATTTTCAAAAGTTCTTCCCTTGAAAAGCCGAGCTTTTCCATACCTTCAATAAATTCATCTATTACCTTTTTAGCAAGCTCAGATTTTAATTTTTTTATCAAATCCATATCTTCGGTAACCGTTTTTCCGTTTACTCTGTGTGAAATTATAAGTTTTCTGTTTTCAAGCTCTCCCAAAGCTCTCATCATAGTGTTTGGATTGACTTGTGCACTGCACGCCAAATCACGAACCGACATCAATTTATCACCCGGCAAAAGCTTTCCGGACACTATCAACACTTGAAATTGCTCAACAATTTGGGAATATATCGGTTTGTCATCCGAAAAATGCCATTCATAATTCATATCGCCACCTCCTCGTATTAATGTATTATTCACTTAATACATTAATATCATTATATTACAAAAAATTACCTTTGTCAATACAATACAAAAAATTTTCTAAAGCAAAGAATTTATTTATAACCCTCAAATACCAATGAACAAAAGTATATGAGACCGATATACATTATCTCAACACCTTGACAAAAAAAGCGTAGCAGTCATTAAAACCGCTACGCTACAAAAAATCTGACTTTTGTGCTTATATCACTCTTTTCTGTGTTCAGTTTATATCATATGCATTGCACAAAGGTTTCATTAATTGCTTTTACAGATAATTTTTATTTATTATACTCAACAAATCTTTGAAGTATCGTTGCAAGCTCTGCTCTTGTTGCCAATTCTTTCGGATTTAGTGTGTTTTGCGTTCTGCCGGTCATCAATCCGCTTCCAACGGCATATTGCATTGCTTCAATTGCATATTCCGATATTTCGTCAAAATCGGTATAAGAAAGAATGTTTGTATCTTCTCCGACCGATGTGTCGTATTCCTTGTATTTTGCATATCTGTACAGCATTACAGCTATCTGTTCTCTTGTGATGTTTTCATCGGGAGCAAACATTGTGTCTGTAACACCGTTTATAATACCGTTTTGCTGTGCCCAGCTTGTCGCTTCAAAATAGTAGCTGTCCGATGCAACATCCTCAAAAGAAATACTTTTGTTTAAAATTGACGGCTCATTCTCAAGACGATAAATCGTCACAGCAAACATTCCTCTCGACATAAGAGTTTGAGGTTCAAAAGTATTCTTGCTCATTCCGTTCATCAATCCGTTCTCGGCAACATATTTCACATATTCAAAGAACCAATCATTTTCGTTAACATCAATAAAAGGATTTTTCCAATTATCGCTTATCGGAGTTTTAGTTTCATCTGCCGTCCATTTTGCATAAAGTGTAATATTCTTTATGACTTTTTCGGAGAAATCATATTTTGCCGTCAAACTCTTGTTTGAATACCAGCCGTCAAAAGTATATCCCTCTTTGGTTGGTTTTGGAGGTTCTGTTGCCGTGTTGTTCTTTTGAATCGTCTGACTTGAAATTTTTCCTGCTCCGTTTGTTTCAAAGCTGACGGTAAAGCTTGATGTCGTGTTGTGTGAACGGGTGCGATATGCATGAACCGTAGCTTTTAACGGAATCCGGGTATAGTTTTTATCATCGGGAGTAAAGGTCAGTGGTGCTTCGCAGTCGCTATAGATTACAGCCGAGTCGTTATCCCATGTATATGTGCCTGCAAGCTCTCCGTCAAGACCGAATATTTTTGCGTATGTAACGCTTGCCTGCGAAAGCATATCACCTTGATTCATTTCGGCAACGGTCTGTTCGTTTTGACCTATTGTCGGGGTGCGTGGAGCAATTGTAAATTCTCCGACATAAACATTTGATATTGCCGTGTGAGTTGCACTTGCGGCGATATCTATTTTTAATGAATATTTTCCCGCATCTATCGGTGAGCCGACAACTAATGCATCATTCTCGTCATAATATTTAATTGTAATTGTTCCGATATCATTTACGCTTGCACTGACAGTTGCTTCTTTTGGATTTTTGTCATAAGTCAAATCGGCGGGAATAGTATGAGTGATATATATCACCTTTGAAGCTATCCCCGTATTGCTTGCATCAATAGTTATGGCGTTCCATTCATCGGGAGTTCCGATAAAATAAATATCCTGCAAGTTAACAATATTGTCCTTTTCTGCCTCTTCAATCCATAATTCGTCTTTTAAGAATACATTCTCTCCGATTGAAGTAACACTGTTCGGTATTGCAACGGTTTTCAGTCTTACACAATGTGAAAATGCTTCTGTTCCTATTGATGTAACCTTGTGCGGAATAACAATATTTGTCAGATAATAGCATTGAGAAAATGCATAATCGCCTATTTTTGTCACTGTGTCCGGAATAGATATGCTTTGAAGAGCTATACAACGGTTGAAGGTATAATTTCCTATTTCGCTTATACCGTCGGGTATATTTATCTTTGTCAAACCTGAACAAGCCGAAAATGCATATCCGCCTATCGTCGTAACCGTATCGGGTATTTTCACTTCCGTTAAGCGGCTGCTGCAATTAAAAGCACTCGTTCCTATTTCTGCCACACATTCGGGAATTTCATAAATACCGCTTTTTCCGTTCGGGAATGCGATAAGTTTATCTTTTGCCTTGTTAAAAAGCACACCGCCGACACTTGCAAAGTAAGAATTTTGTTCGCTTACTGTGATAGAACTTATATTGACACCGTTTGCAAATGGGTTACCCACAATCAGCTCTACCGACGACGGTATCGTTATATCGCTTACCTTTGATGACGCATAAAATGCATTTGCTTCTATGACTTTTGTTCCGTCGGGAATGGTATAGCTTCCGCTTTTTGCGTTTGGATACTTTTCAAGTTTTGTGCCGTCTTTGTTGAAAAGAACGCCGTCCTTGCTTGAATAGACTGTATTTTCGCTATCCACCGCATAAGCTTTCAAACTGTTGCACGAATAGAACGAAAAACCATCCATTTCTGTTACGCTCTTTGGAATATTTACCGTTTCAAGCATTTTACAAAAATAAAATGCCATTGTTTCGATTTTTTTAACAGTGTCGGGTATTTGAACCTCAACAAGATTTAAACATCTGAAAAATGCATGTTGCTTTATTGTTGTAACGGGCTTACCCTCAATTTCGGCAGGAATTTTTGCTCTTGTTATTGTGTCGTCCTTAACGCCTGTGATAGTAACGCTATCGGTGTTGACAGTATAGTAAAAATCATCCGCAGCATCAGAAATATTTTCAATCGTAAATGTCCATTCATCTTTTGTTAAATCTGATGCGGAATAATATTTTATACCCTCCCCAACATCAATCTTAACAGTATATGTCCCTATGTTTTTTGCCTCGGTTAAATGATAAATGTCCTTGAAATATTTTATGCTTATTGTACCGATACCGTCAATACACGACTTAGGAACAACGGTAACTGTTTTTGCATTGCCATCATAGTTTAATTCGGACGCTGAAGGCGGTGTGAATATAAAATCGTCCGGTGTGAGATTTTTTTTGACATTCAGTTTCAATGTTTTAAATCCGCTTGAAAAGTCTGTATGATAATCACCGTTTATCTGTTCATTAAAAATATGTAATTTATAAGAACCGCTCTCAAAATCATCGGGAATCGAAAAGCTTACTGTTCCGCTTTCATCATCGGCAGTTTTTATGTTTTTGAGCTGTCCGTAATATGTAACTTCATTTGAATCATTGACAATCATTGCCGAAATATATTCATTTGTTCCCGTTACCGCATTTTCATAATTGATTGTAACAGTTTGCCCTTGTGATTTTGCGATTGTTGAAGATGTGGGATTTTCCGCATCTTTTATTGTGAAAGAATTACGCTCCGTATCAGAATCAAGCATTGTGAGCTTTAATATATTCTCCGGTGTGCTCAAAATAACATTTTTCTTAATTCCCAAATCTGCACTTGTCGGAGTTGATGCTTTTCCGCCAACTGCTGCAGAAGTGAATAGAATTGATGACGAATTTAAGTTAAAAGCGGGACGAGCTGACATGGCATACCAATCGTACATATGAACAATGCCATAAGCAGTGACATATCCTGCACAATTTGTATTACTCGAGACAGGGGAACGAAGCCACCAAAAGCCGGCACTATTGCCGGACTTGGCAACACGCATTGCATCATTTGTAAATCCGTAATTTGCCGTTTCCACTTCTTTAGCTGACAATAAAAAGACCTTTTCGTTGCTTAATTCGGAAGCGGCATATGAGATTCTATATGAATTACTGCTTGTATATGCTACATCACTTTTTGTTGTTGACAAAACCATATTCTGTTCCTGCTTTGTCAAGTTATTTTTGTAAAAGTTATTACACCAACTTTGTGCATCACTGTCTTGCCACTCGTTCATTAGACGGCAATTTGTGTGATCACCATCGGAAGGAAATATACCTTTATGAAATTTAGCGTTGAAATTATGTATATTCTCCTGAAAATAAACACTGCCGAACAACAGTTCGGACAACAGGAATAGTCCGTCGCCCTCTACGGCATTGTTCATGTTTGTTTTTGTATCCAATATTCGCCATTTGATAGGTTCATATTTATAATAACTGCCCGAACGATATACAAATTTTGTGTTGTTTGCGTCCGTGTCTGTATAAACAATATTTTCTTCCGGATTGTCGGGTGTTAGTGTCGGAATATAAGTATTTTGCTGATATGCTCCGTAATAGATATAATCATAACCCGTTATATTATCATATCCCGAAATTGCCGTTGCACCTATTCTAATGTTCTTTGCCCCGTTTACTTGAACACCGTTGACAAATACTTTATATATTGCACCTTTTTTTGTCGAATAATCAAAATTCGTCAAATCAAAAACAACTTTGACCGTAGAATTGTCCTGTTTTACGCTAAAATTAATATTATCATACATTCCAGTATCAACGGAATCTATATAGAAAAGCTTCTCCGAATCGATACTCCCGGTGAATGTTTCCAACCAACTATCGTTAATTGCAAATTTAAACTCATAATTATTATATGCTTCTATATTGTTATAGGTTTTTTCATAAACATTCTCTGATGTTTCTGTCATACGGTTTAAAGAATTAGACGAATCCCAGCCTATACGATCCACAAGGGTGCCAACCAAAGACACCGAATTAACGGTAAATCCCGTACCGCCTGCCGCCGATATACCAATAGGTGCAATCGACATTACCATACACAGTACAATCAGTATGCTTAAAAATCGTTTTGTCATTAAATTATCCTCTCTTTCATTTGCATATTTAATGTGGATTTTGTTTTTACAGTATGTAAAAGGGGATATCCCCTTTGAAAAAATTTAATTTTTTTCAATTTCGTCAAGCTCAAAATTAAATTTCATTGCAAGCATTTCAAAAAGCTTGTGCATAATTCCTGCCGAAATAGTGCGAATATCAAGGGAAAGGACAAAAGCAATCGCCTCATCGATTTCGTCTTTCGGTACATTATATGAGCGAAGTGTCATAGTTAGAAATTTTTTGATTTTCTTTTCCAATGTAAAATATTGGTCGCACTTCCTTGACATAAACCCTCGCATAATCCCGGCAGAGCCTATATCATACTCATAAAAATCGCTTCCGTCGCAATCGGGATTGTAGGGAGAAAAGATTTTTTCAAGCTCAACGGCAGTTTTTTTATATAAAAATTCTGCCGCCGCTTCGTTCGAGTACGCCGCAACATACACCTCTCGCAAGCTTTCGTTAAGCTCTGTCAGTGTCAGCTGTATTGATGTTTCCACAGCATATACCAAAACAGGCTTGATACTCTTTCCGTCTATGCATCTTGCCACTTCAAATTGGTTGTTGAACATAATTTCGGCAAGTGTGAGCAAAAGACCGTCCTTTGTCCCGAAAATATTTTGAAATGATGAAATACTGCACCCGGCTTCCTTTATTATGGATGTAACCTTTGTGCTGTTGTAGCCATCCTCCAAAAACATCTTTACGCTTGTACGCAGTATTTTTTGTGTTGTCATTTCCTTAGTTCTTTTTCTTGTTGTGTTGTTTTGTTCCTGCATTTTTGTCCTCCTGTGTTGCCGGTATTTTGTTATAATTTGATTGTTTTATTTATTACTCTCAATAAATCTTTTAATAATTGCGGCTGTCTCCGCTCTTGTTGCATTATCTTTCGGCTTTAATGTGTCTTCGGTTTTTCCCTCCACTATGCCACTGCCAACCGCATACTGCACAGCCTCGATTGCATATTCCGATATTTCGTCAAAATCCGTGTAGGAAAGAATGTTCGTATTCTCTCCTATGGAAATATCGTATTCCATTAATTTGGCATATCTGTACATTAAGTTTTTCATATCAGTCCACAAAAATGCTTTTATACTGTCAGCAACGGCTGTATCAAGACCGATTTCTGTAAATGTTTTTTCGTATATCATAGATGTAACCGAAATTGTTTTCACATCTTTTAATGCTTTATCTTTATTCATTATCCGTGTATTCAGTATTTTCTAAAATTTTGCCGACATTGTCCGTTTTCTTTCCGTCTGCGGCAGATGTAAAGAGGACAGCTTCCGTATGATTAAAAGCCGGACGAACCCCATAAGGTTCATCCAAGAATGCACGGCTCACATCACCAAAATAGTCAACAATTCTTATTTCATATGCTTCGTCTTCAATAAAACCTTGCGTAATCGGAGTTCGAAGCCACCAATTTTGGGAATTTTTTACTTTTGTTTCATCACTGTTTTCCGAAAAGTTAATCCTTTCTTTCATACAATAAATCATTGTCGTTACGATATTGGTATTTATACCATAAGTATATTGTATTTTTAACAATATGTCAATATATTCTTTAAAGTTTTATATAATTTTTCAACCACAAAAAGACCGAATATACAGTTCTTACAAGCTGTATATTCGGTCTTTACTTTTTATTGTATTTTAAACAAATTACAATCTCCAATATGCGTAATTGCACTTTTCAACTTCTTTTCTGTCGAATATGCCCTTTACATCAATCAAAACCTTTTCTTTGTTGTCGGTATTTTTATAAAATTTATCGATTTTTTCGATAGTCATATCTTTGAACTCATTATGTGACACTGCGAAAATGAAGCAGTCAACATCCTTGATATCATCCATATCAGCCAAATCAATGTTATATTCTCTCTTTGCCTCGTTCTTATCTGCCCAAGGGTCAACAACAATAGGCTTAATATCATAATTTTGCAATCCTTTTATGATATCCATAACCTTTGAATTTCTTGTATCGGGGCAATTTTCCTTGAATGTCATACCCATAATGACAACATTTGTTTTCTTCGGAGCTTTACCAGCCTTAACAAGCTCTTTTATTGTTGCTTCCGCAACAAATTCTCCCATTCCGTCATTTATCTTTCTGCCTGCAGCAATAATTTGGCTGTGATATCCCAATTTTTCAGCCTCATAGATGAAATAATAAGGATCAACGCCTATACAGTGTCCGCCTACAAGACCGGGTCTGAAGCCTAATGCATTCCATTTTGTATTCATCGCATCAACAACTTCACTCGTATCTATTCCCATTTTGTCAAATGCCATCGCAAGCTCATTCATAAAAGCAATATTGATATCTCTTTGCGAATTTTCAACAACCTTTGCCGCTTCCGCAACCTTTATTGTTGATGCTCTGTGCACTCCGACCTCGATAACCAATTCATAAACCTTTGCGATAAGCTCAAGAGTTTCGTCATCACAACCAGAAACAATTTTCTTTATATTTTCCAATCTATGTACCTTATCACCCGGGTTAATTCTTTCGGGTGAGTAACCGATTTTGAAATCAACTCCGCATTTTAATCCCGATTCCTTTTCCAAAATTGGCACGCAAACATCTTCGGTAACGCCCGGATATACCGTTGACTCATAAACAACAACAGAACCTTTTGTCAAATTTCTGCCCAAAAGCGTTGATGCACCGACAACAGGCGAGAGGTCCGGAGTTTTGTCCGTATTAACAGGTGTCGGAACAGCCACAATATGGAATTTTGCTGATTTGAGTTCATTTTCATCATATGTAAAATTAACTTTTGTCGTCTTTATTGCTTCATCACCGACTTCATTTGTCGGGTCAAATCCCTGCTTATAAAGCTTGACCTTTTCTTTGTTTACATCAAAGCCTATAACATCAATCTTTTTTGCAAAAGCAACCGCAATCGGCATTCCGACATATCCCAAACCGACAACCGACAACTTTTCCTCACCTTTAACCAACTTGTCAAATAATTCATTAAACATAACTATCTCTCCTTTATATAACATCTAATTTTTCAAACAGACTTATGCGTTCTTTTGCTTCTGTCAATTCATTTGTTTGTGCAACGCTTTTTTTATTTAACACTTTTTTTATGTTAAATATCCTTACAAATATCCTGTGAACTTGATAAAACGGTTTCAAATATTTTTTTTCGTATGCCTCTCCGTACAGTTCCACCATTCGTCTTTTATCCGCCCACAGTAAGCGGAATATTTTATTTATTTTATTGCCGAAAATCTCTTTTGGCAGCGGAATACTTGTTTTTTTATTTTTCAGATTTTGGGTGTATATATGATATATGCTTCCCTTTTCCGTTCCTGCATACTTGTACATATCCTCCAAAATCAATTCCGCATCATCGCTGTAATCGGACAGCGCATAATCTTCATTCAGTTCCTCCGGTGTAAAACCGAGATATTTCACAGCCACACACTTGAATGTCTTATACAATTTGAAATAATTCAATGAAGATATTATATCATAAAACTTGTCAAAATCTATATCGGATTTATAATTTTTTATATAAAGCATAACATCCATCAGTTGTTTTACTGTTACAAGTCCCGAAATATAGTGTTTGACAAAATGAAGAAAATTGAAAATCAACCCGTCTGTCGCATTTAATTGTTTACATCGCAAGCCGTCAAATTCAAAGTCATCATATTTAAAACTGTGTTCCGAATTCATTTCAAACCACAAGCTTTGAACCTCTTTGTCATACAGTTGTGTATGTAGTTCAATCAATCCGACATCTGTTCGTGTACATTTTGTGTGGTGCGACCCCTCCCATTTATGTTTTATATTAAATCCTTTTGTTTCAAGAATTTTGCAAACCTTCTCTTCGTCTTCACTGCCTACAAGCAAATCAACATCGGTTGTTGAACGGGAATACGGCTCATTATACAAAATCCCGAGCGTCAAACCTTTTAACAAGCAAACATCAATATCGACATCGGATATTTCGTTCAAAATTCCCGGCAACCTGCTCCACTTGATAACATTTTTGGAAACAGTCTTTGCAAACGCTGTATCCAATTTTTTGAATAACTCATCATTCAAACCGAATACTGTATTATCCTTTTTGTATAACTGTTTTACCGCAATAAACACTATACTCCAAATCCCGTGCTTTGCCGAAATATTAAATATTTCCCGAATGTTAATATCTTTGACCCTTTCCGCAGGCTTCCCATTTGCGGCACAGGTGAAAAGATACAAAACATATTTGAAATTTTCCATAACGACATCCTTATCTTCTTATTACTTTTTTGCGTTCAAATCATTTTTAATTTGTGTCGAACTGATTTCGGGTGTTCTCGGTAAATATACAACCTCTACCCCCTCTTCCTTTAGGAAGTCAAATTTACCTTTCCAATCATCGCCCATTACAAATGTATCAATATGGTATTCATGCATATCCGTTCTCTTTTGTTCCCAAGATTCCTCCGGAATTACCAAATCAACATATCTGACCGCTTCTACCAATGCTTTTCTTTGCTCATAGCTGAAATAACATTTTTTGTTTTTCTCATTCCAATTAAAGTCATCTGTTGAAATTACGACAATGAGATAATCTCCCAATGCCTTTGCTCTTTTGAGCAAATTAATATGTCCGTAATGTAACAAATCAAATGTTCCGTATGTAATTACTCTTTTCATTTTTTATTTCCTCACTTTCCGCTGTTTTTTATGTCATTGCCGGGATTGGCAAGTTTGATGCGTAAATAGGTTGTTTTTAATTTATGTAATATCTTATTTGATACCTCTTCAATGAAGGTTCCGTTCTTCCAGATTTCTTTTTTTACTCCACGCAATTTTTCAAGCATTTCCTGTGCTTCTTTCCAATAGGGATAATAAAAACACTGTGCAGTCGAATACCACAAAAATCTATCAACATCATAAAATTCGGGATATACCAAATTATGGTTTTCTTCCTTATCAAACGATAAGTCATAGAGATATTCTTTGTTTACTTCTTTGTCATAGCTATATTTGTAATTACCCATTACGATTGCAATTTTTCTTTTAGGTTGTGCGTAATACGCTGTTTCCGATACGACATACTCCAAGGGTTTGACATTCTTCTTTGATAAAATATCATACATTTGAATTGTTGATGTCGGAAAATCGATTGTTTCGGAATCATTGATACGAGGTGTTATCAACGGAATACAAATTGCTTCTTCTTCAACATCATAACCGTAATGATATTTATTTTTCCAACCATTCATATGACCGTGGTCGGCTGATACAAATATACATTCATCTCCGTATATTTCTCTTGCCATTCCGACTATCTCATCAAAAACATCAATATCCGAGCCATAACCTTGTCTGCCTCTCATAACATGAGGTAAATGCAACCACAAGAAAATACTTTTTGTGGCATTTTTCTTAATAAGTTCAAATTCATTCCTTATTGTGTCCAACGCCTCACGGGTTTGTTCATCATTTGGTGTTATATCATCAAAAACGCCTTTTGTGTGTTTTGAAACAGGTTGTTTGATTTTTTGCAAACTATGGATTACAGTATTTTCTCCCTCACACCTGAAATGACTTTTTGCAAACTCCGTATATGACTCATCCCAAGCTATATGACACTCATATCCGTCACGATACAGCTTATCAAATAATGTATTGCCGTTAATAGCCTTTTCATCCTTATAGACACGCCTGTCAGTTGTATAGCAATAATTTTCTATTGCCATTGCCGTAAACGCCATTGCCGTACTCGCTCCGGCTGTATAATGCCGATTGAAAACCGTTCCTTTTTCAGCAAGAGCATCTATATTGGGCGTTTTCCAATAAGAATTTCCATATACGGGCAAAATGTGTTTATTTGTGGCATCTTTTGAAATAAAAATAATATTATTCATTTTTTTACCTCTTAATTAATTTTTTCTTGAAATCGTCCAATAATAAAAACAACATCTTAACTTCATTTCTGTAACATAAAACAGTTATTGCCATAGCTGTTAAATACAACGGATATTTTATCCAATGCTGATATACGTAGATGTGAACAAATGACACCGCAAGCAAAGTTCCAAGTGCCAATGCAAGCTTTAAATAATTGTCGGAGCAGCAATATAAACGCTCACCGAAAATACTTTTAACAATAAGCATTACAACACTTGACACAGCTGTTGCAACTGCCGCACCGACCACGCCGACTCTCGGCAACAACAACCAGCAAAGACCTATGTTGACAATTACATTTATCGCATATACCGGAATATTTAAAATTGTCTTTTTTGATAATCTTATTCCGATTCCCAATGTTTCGGATATTGTGTAACAAACAGGAGATATTATCAGTAACGGAAAAAATGCTTTACTTCCCCAGAAATTTTTTCCTATTAATACCGCATATATCAAATCTTGGAAAAGAATTATGCCCAAAGCCGCAATAATCATTGCAAATGATATCATATGATGCATCTTTATAATTTTCTTTTGCTTTGTTTTGTAATTTTCATAAACATACGGTCCCCAATAGTTGTTGATCCCCTGCTGTAAAATCGTTATAATCGATGATACCGTCACTGCATTAGAATATATACCCACAGCACTGTAATCAACATAATGTTTCATAAGCAACTGACCTATAGAACTGTTTGCTACCGATAAAAGTGTTGCGGGACAAAGCGGAAGTGAATATATAAGTATATCCTTTACAACAGGTTTACTGCAATCCATTTTAAATGAAAGAGCGGTTTTTGATTTATATATCAAGAAGATAACTGCCGCCGCACAAAAAAGCAATGTTCTCAAAACAATTGCATTTTCTGCCGAAGGATTATATAACCCGGTAATCACAAAAACAAAATTTCCTATAACCGTTATTGCTACAGCCTGAACATTATATAACAAAATATTTTTTTCCATTCGTGCCGATAAATTAAAAAATCTCAAGAGGACATTTGCTATAATCGACAAAATAACGGCAATGGGAATTATAAACGACACATATCCTATTATCTGCTCCGACAGTTGCTTGTAAAAAAGCATAATTCCTATCGATGTCAGCAGCACAACCCCTCCGACCATTGTAAGGCAAACACCCATAAAGCTTTTTTTATCATTTTTTCCGAGCGGCTCAAAATAAAATCTCGAATATGTCTGATCTATTCCCAAATATGCAAAATTCAAAAACATATTTACTATCGATATAAACAAATTAATTTTGCCAAGCTCACCCGTAGTGAAAACTCTTGTTTTAATAGGTACGGATACGAGACTTAAAGCCGCACCTATCCATGAAGATAAGGAAAATCCTATAAATGTTTTTATAAAATAAAGTCTTGACTCACTTTTTTTCTCCATTTTTTATCCTTTCACACACTTGAACATTTTTAATATTTTTCTTTTTCCTCTTGCTAACTTCCCCCGAATTTGTGCTATTTTTAACGGCAAATTTGTCTTTTTTATGTATTTACCGAGGAGCATCTCTACCTTGTCCGGATTTTCAGCAAATTCATCAAAAAATTTACTGCGAATATTGGTATGCTTTACAGAAGTAACCATTGCTCTGTTGTGATATTTAAAGTATTCTGCCACATTCACTTTTTCATAATCAATTTCATCGAATACCATTTCAAATAATTTTTTTCCTTGCTTCGTATTCACAGAAACAATCGATGTTCCGTTACTATTAAATACCCTTGAATGTTCGACTCCTCCCCAAAAATCACCGAGCATAATGTCGCTGTACCTGTTTTTATCTTTAAAATCACATAAATAGCACGATTTTCTCAATGTAATATTTCTCGAAAAAGCAGTTTCATACAAATCATCGGTTCTCAAAGCAAAATACTCATTTTCATCACCATTTATACTTAAACCGTAATTTGCCCATCCGTATTTTCTGTCTCGAAAATTAATGCTTTTGATTTTTCCCAACCTATATTTTTCTCTTATATTTTTCAAATAGTATCTCCACACCTTGGGAGACGGAACTCCGTGACAAATGAAATCCACGGTATAAAGATTTTCATATTTCTTTCCGAGAAATGACAAAAGTCCTGCAACCTGACAAGGTGTACCGACAAAAAGTGTCATTTTTTCCTGCTCCAATGCAGTTTTCACCTCGTTAAAGTTTTTTTGCATATTACTTTGAATATATTTTGATCCACTCAAGCTTTCAACTGCTTCAAGGCTGTTTACCGATTTGTGAACAACTTCACAATCATCATTGAATACTGCACCGAAAACAGTTCCTCCGTTTTCAATCACCGCTTTTGCCATTTTATATGCCAAACCCGTTGAAGAACTGCTTTGCGGAATATCAGCCTTATTCACAACACCGTAAAATTCCATTTCACAAACTTGCTTTTTTTCAAGAGGACATACTTTTTCGCAGGCATTGCAATTAATGCAATTTTTTCCTTTTATCACAGGATATAAAAAACCCTCATCATTTTCTTTCATTTCTATACACCGAACGGGACATATATTGTAACAAGCTCCACACCCCGTGCACTTTTTTTGATTTACATCTACCATTTCTCATTTCTCCTGCAATTCAAAAGAAGTCCTTATAAAAGACACAAACATTTCCTGTTCTTTCTTTATTTGGGTATTTGTATATGTAAAATCATATTCGAGCGGCATATCCGCCGTCAAATTTTCTATCAATCTGTCAGACATTCCCATTTTTTTCTGCAAACTGACTATTCGTGATTCCATATTTTTCAAATTTGATGATTCACTTTCCCTTGTAAATGCCCAAAACGGCACATTGAATATTGAAGAAAATGCTGTTCCGTGGAATGAATCGGTACAGACAACGGTTGCATTTTTTATCAATCCCAAAAATTCACAAGGACCGCTGTTATAAATTTTCTTGCATTCTTTATCATTAAGCTTTACTATTTCAAGATTATGTGCTTTTGCATATTTTTCAATGCTTTCCTTTCGCTCATCATTCACATTCCCCAAAAAATACGAAAGCAAATATCTTTTTGGTATTTTCGTTTTCGGAAGTTTTGCGATTTTTTCCCATTCCGAACGGTCAAGAGCAATTGTTGGGTCACATAAAACTGTAACCTCTCTTCCGCAAATATTTTCAATTATTTCCGCACCCTCAAATTCACGGGTAGATATAGCTCTAAACTTACTTATATTTTCTTTATAAATAACAGCATCACTGTCATTTAATTCAGAAACAGAAAGGCTCGCCGAAACAGCAACTCGCTGTTCAGGTTTTGCAAACTTTAACAATAAATTATTTCTTTCTCTTTTTCGGATATTGGGATTCCAAACCTGATCACTGCCGACCGCAAAAAAATCATACTGTTTTGAAAATTCCGGTGATATGTCCCAGCCCTTTGCATAAATCCTGCGTATATTTACATAATCACGGTTGAATTTGATAAAACGCACCGATTTTATCGGATCATATATTATTGTACGAACTTTTTGAAGAAAGGGTTTTAAAATAAGACCCTTAGCTACTATAGTATCAACCTTTAAGCCCTCTGCTTCAAGAATTTTCTGCAACGCATAATTTTGAAGACGATTACCGTAATTCACAATACCGTCCAAAGTTAATATTCCTACTTTTTGCACTGCAATTTTCCTCCCTATGCAAGCTTTTGCATATTTATTTTCTCATTTTTGGCTTACTTTCCTCCGTTTGTTAGCTTCTTCATTTCATCTATAATCTTATTTGCCACATTTTCAGAAGAATAATTATCAATACAGTCTTTTGAAATTTTTTCCGGATTGTATGCTTTATAATTTTCATACATATTTCTCAATGCTTTTTTGAGAGCATATATATCATTTAAGGGAACAATCTCACCGTATTCATCTTTCCAACCTGTCGATATTCCTCCGTTATCCGATGAGATTACAGGTCGCCCTACAGCCATTGCTTCCCTGTATGCAATTCCGAATGACTCATGCTCGCTCACAAGTGCAAATGCATTGCATTCTATATATTTTTCAAGCATTTCATTTCTGTCAAGCCTGCCCAACAGCCGTATTTGATGTTTTCTGCCGTTTTTTTCAATTAAATTTTCAAGAATATTTCTCTGTTCTCCGTCGCCGGCAATTTTCAGGCACACCTTCTCATCTGCTTCAAACGCATTTATAAATGCTTCAACAAGAAGATCCATTCTTTTTACCTTATATAAATTCCCGGCAGAAAAGAAAGTGAAATATTCATTATTTTTCAGTGGATAAAATTTGAACCTGTCATCAATCATATTATTTATAATTTTAATTTCCTTATTGCTTTGGGAGCATTTATACAAGCACTGTCTCTGTGCTTCGGAAACACTGAAAAAAACATCTGCATTTTCAACAGTTTTCCTCAGTAACTTTTTCAAATATTCCGACACCCTCGGTTGCATATATACTCCGCCATGCTCCATAACTGCCAATGGAATATTATGCTCTTTTGCAATCTCACAAGAAAGATATCCCGACGGATATGTAAAATGAGAGTATATAACATCGGGTCGTCCGCAATCCTTTACCGCCTTTTTAAAAAGCTTTTTTATTACTCCTTTATACTGAAAGACCGCAAAAGAGTAAAGCTTGTTTTTCAAAAGACTTCTGATATGCTTTTGATAAATTTTAATACTGTCTTTCTCTCTTATTGAATATTTCAAACAGCTTTTATCAAGCCAATATTTCCATCTGTATGATGTTGCGTCAAGCACAACAACCTCACAACCGGCTTTTTTCAATGCTTTACATTGTTCGTGTACAAAAATATTAGCCTGTGAATTGATATTATTCGGATAGCTCGACGGTATGACAAAAATCAACATATCAACTTACCTCACTCATCATATCTTTTTTGTCTCTTCTATCCAATATTTCTTCAAATAGCGGAATGAACAAAAACATCATTGCATTGGAATGAAATGACAAAAACGGATTGAAATACATCATAATCAATATAGCTATTACACACCCAAAATTTTTCTTAAATATTTTTTTCAAAGTCACAAAATAAGGTGTCAGCCAAAAACAACCGCCGATAATACCATATCTTGCGAATGCATCCAATATTTCCGAATGATTTCCCATTCCGAACTCTTTACCCAAAGAAAACACATTTCCGTATCTATATCCCATACCTATAATAGGATTTTTTTTGAATATTTCTATAGAGTCTGTCAATGTCCCGCTTCGTTTTTCAACATGAGCCGTCGTTTTTCCATATACCAACTCATTTACTATTTCTTCCATACGGCTGAAAATAACATTATCATTTTTTCCTGCGGTAAAGTCCAAAACCCAATTAGCAATAGCATATTTGTTATAAACCAAAATCGATGCAATAATAACAAAAATCACACCTATCAATACAAATTTAACAATACCATTCGTTGTATTTTCTTCTGTTTCTTTACCTCTTGCTATTATTGAAACCAATAATCCAACAAGCATAGCAAAAAAAGTCAGCGATGACTCCGTCAAATAAACCAGATACGCACAAATCAAACAAATAAGAATATAGTGGAATTTTTTGTCTATTCTTTTGTTTATCATTTTTGAAAATAAATAAACGCACATTATTGCAGAGGCATATGCCAATGAATATCCTCCGCCTATAGCCATTCTTTCTTCAACCTGATGAGCCGCCATATCTCTTGCCAGGCCTGGATTTGCCAAATAATATCCTGTTGCAATCAAGCAAAATCCCACAAGTACAAGCGTAAAGCACCTCAATGATTTGACAATTATTTCAGTTGTGGACCTTGTTTTCAGATATTCCGAAATCAGAATCGGAAAAAAAACAATTGTATAATAAATCAAATATACATAAAAGTTTCTTTCATTAAAGTAATACATCGAAGTGGCACTGTAAAAAACAAGAAATAGCATAAAGCTGTTCCATGATTTGTTCGTCGGAATTTTTCCCTTTGTATTAATAAAAATTTTCAAAACAAACAAACCAATAAAACCAAACGAGATATAGTATGCCCCACCCTTATATCCGCTTATCATCAAAATATATATCGCAATCTGATATAAAATCAATAAGATTGAGGTATCCTTTTTATTAACTATCTGTTCTTTCATCCGATTATCTCCCTAAAACGCAACATCATTTAATGCTATATTTTTTCAAAAGATATTTTTTTAACACCTTTCCCTCTAATCTTCCCCAAAGTCTGTTTATTGAGCCGAAGAAGGTGGATGGATATCTTAATATTCCCATAAAATTCACTGCAAAACGGCGATAATTTTTTTCTTTCAAGAAAATTGCCGAGTCTTCAAATCTATGCATTATAAACAGCTTTTTTCTGTCTTTTTCCGATAATTCTTCTATTATATCCCCAACAGATTTATAATAAGCATTTCGTATAGCTGTCATTCTTTCGGCAGAAGGTCTGTTTTGATTATCATCAACATTTATAATCTGCAAATATTCCTTCAGTAAAAACACCTTATATTTATGTGACAGCCTTGTAAACAGTTGAATATCTTGATATCTCAATAAATTTTCATCAAAATATCCGACATCGTCCAATGCCTCTCTCCTAATTAAGACAGCTATAGTTGACAACTCAACCGTTCTTTGCATTATTTCCTGCAACACATAACCGCTCTTATAAGGTGGAACAGCCAAAACAACATCACCGTTTTTACAGCGAAGATTCAATGATGATACAACTCCCCACTCTTTCCCTAAATTTTCAAAAGCTTTAATTTGATGTTCTAATTTTTCCGGCATCCAATAATCATCATCGTCAAGAAATGCAATATATTCTCCCTTTGCCTTTTTTATACCGCAATTTCTTGCCGCCGCACCGTTTATATGTTTTTCCTGTTCAAGAAAAACAAACCTGTCATCTGTAATCTTTTTTATTTCATCATACAATTGCAATGAAAATTCATCACCGGGAGTATTGTCGTTCACAACTATTATTTCAATATTTTTATATGTTTGATTAATTACACTTTCAACCGCCCTGACAAGAGTATCACACCGTCTGTATGTCGGAATAATTACACTGACAAGACCTGAAATATATTTATTCACTATAAACACACCTTTTTATGATTTTCAGTTTCTCAATAATTTATCATATACAAGTTTTTTCAACCCTGTCGGACAATACACAAATCCAACAATATACACCATATTAACCGCCGCTTCAATTCCGTTTATCATCTTATGCTTTAGCATAAATTTTTGAAGTTCACGCCAGCCGGTCACTCTTTCTTTTGAACCTCTTTTACCGTCAAATCCGTTTCCGACACGCACATTAACCAATGCTTCATTCATATTTTCAAGCTTACATCCGCAGGCAATCATTTTGAGCCATAAATAATAATCCTCCAAAAGAAGCAATGTTTCATATCCTCCGCATTTTTCAAGTGCGGTTCGTTTCATACAAACGGAAACATGATTCATAGGGTTTCTCTTTTTACCCATTTTGACGATATCCTCATGTTTATGAGGACATACACGCCGTCTCATATTCTCATTTTCCGGCGATGTATCAAATTCGGCAATATCAGTTCCCAAAACATCGATGTCGGGATGCTCTTCTATGTATTTTATTTGTTTTTCAAATCTGTCCGAAACGCTTATATCATCGGAATCCATTCTGAAAATATAATCACCTGTGCATTTTTCCGACCCAATTTTCAGAGCTTGTCCAAGCCCTCTGTTCACATCTTGAGGATAATAGAAAACAACATTTTCTTTATTTTCTCTGAATTTATTCAAAACATCATACAACTCATCTGTCAGCTTGCCGTCAAACACAACAACTATTTCATCGGGTTTTCTCGTTTGATACTCGTAAATGCTTTCCAATGCAGTTTTTAAAAAATCAGGATCATCATTTTTATATACCGACATCAAAACCGAATATTTCATTTGTTTATAACCTCTTTCTCTTCAACAACAGTTTCATCTGCCGTACCACCCTCAATCACTCCGTCACTTTTTAAAACCTTTAAAATTGTTCCCAAAAAGCATTTGCAATCCATAAAAAAAGCTGTAAAACCACCGCAATTCAATTTTTCCACATATTCTCCGTCAAATTTTGCTTTGATATCAATCGGCAGCTCATCCCTGCCGTTTATCTGTGCCCATCCGGTCAATCCCGGTTTTACATTATTTGCACCGTATTTATCACGCTCCGCAATCAAATCCTCCTGACTCGGTAACGCCGGGCGTGGTCCTATTATCGTCATTGCACCCATAAGAATGTCGCAAACCTGCGGAAGCTCATCTATACTGAACTTACGAATTATTTTTCCTACTCTTGTTATGTACTGTTCAGGATTTTGCAACATATGTGTAGGCAAATCCGGTGTTTCAACCTTCATACTTCTGAATTTGTGCAGTTTAAATCTTGAGTTATCCTTTCCGACACGCTCCTGTTCAAAAAAAATCGGTCCCGGATTGTCTATGTAAATTATAATCCCTATGATAACAAAAAAAGGAATTAAGACAACCGTCCCGATAAAAGACAAAACAATATCAATCAATCTTTTCACAAATGTTTTATACATTTCTAATACATCTCCATTATTTATGCATTTTTGCGAATGTAAACCTTATATACCCCAGAAATTTTCCCCTAAAGACTCAATCTCACCCAAATATACAGCAAAATTTCTTAATATTTTACATACCTAATCGCTAATATCATATCACATAAACTGCAATATGTCAATAATTTCGTCCCCATTTTGTAATTTTTTATGAACAATCATTAATTATATAATTAATTTTACTGGATTAAAAAAAATCAGAATAAACAAAAATTATTTTAACTTTTTATCCCCAAAAGCTTGACAAAATCGTTTTAAAATGATATAATACTGATTCGTAATCGGGAATTAGCGCAGTTTGGTAGCGCGCTTCGTTCGGGACGAAGAGGCCGCAGG
>CAZGZZ010000002.1:0-85580 GCA_964530315.1 uncultured Lachnospiraceae bacterium | reverse complement strand
GGTAAAGGTAGTCCTGAATACTGGGTTGCAGTAGTTAAGCCGGGAAGAGTTATGTTTGAAATCGGCGGCGTAAGCGAAGAAGTTGCAAGAGAAGCACTTCGTCTTGCTATGCACAAGCTTCCGATCAAATGTAAGTTTGTAAAGCGTGAGAAGGATGGTGAATAAGAATGAAAGTAGCAGAGTTGAGAGAATTGTCAGTTGAAGAATTGAATGTTAAGCTTTCAGAAAGCAAGCAGGAATTGTTCAACTTAAGATTTCAAAACGCTATAAACCAATTGGAAAACCCACAGAGAATTGGTGATGTTAAGAAAACTATCGCTCGTATTAAAACCATCATTCGTGAAAGAGAATTAAACGATTCCGCAATTTGATTGGTTTTTGATAGAAACATCGTATAGCAAATACAATATTGATTGTATGAAAGGAGGCACACTAACGTGGCAGAAAGAAACAGCCGTAAGGTTAAAATCGGTAAAGTTGTGAGCAATAAAATGGATAAGACCATTGTTGTTGCCATTGAATACAGCGTAAAGCACCCGCTTTATGGTAAGGTTGTTAAAAGAACCTACAAGCTGAAAGCACACGACGAAGAAAATATTTGTGCTAAGGGCGATAAAGTAAAGGTAATGGAAACAAGACCTCTATCAAAGGATAAGAGATGGAGATTAGTTGAAATCGTAGAAAAGGCACAGTAATTGAATGTGACTGTGTCCGGAAAGGAGATATAGACATGATACAACCACAAACACGCTTAAAGGTTGCAGATAACACAGGCGCTAAAGAAGTTATGTGTATTCGTGTACCGGGCGGCTCAAAGAAGAGATATGCCGGTGTTGGCGACGAAATCATTTGTTCTGTCAAGAAGGCAACACCGGGCGGCGTTGTTAAAAAAGGTGATGTAGTTAAAGCTGTTGTAGTCAGAACAGTCAAAGAAACAAGAAGAGCTGACGGTTCTTATATCAGATTTGATGAGAATGCAGCTGTTATTGTTAGAGATGATAAAAATCCAAGAGGTACTCGTATATTCGGGCCTGTAGCAAGAGAGTTAAGAGACAAAGAGTATATGAAAATTTTGTCATTGGCTCCGGAAGTTCTTTAAGGAGGTGCCGATAATGAAGAAAATGCATATAAAACGCGGTGATAATGTTAAAGTTATTTCCGGTAAGGACAAAGGTAAGGAAGGCAAAGTTTTGACAGCCATTCCCGAAGAAGGAAAAGTTATTGTTGAAGGCGTTGCAATGGTTAAGAGACACCAGAAAGCAAGAGTTCAGGGTCAAGAAAGCAAAATCATTGAAAAAGAAGCAGCAATCTATGCTTCAAATGTTATGAGAGTATGCCCTGCTTGCGGAAAAGCTGCAAGAACCGGTATCAAGGTTTTGGAAGACGGTTCAAAAGCAAGATACTGCAAAAAGTGCCTTGAAACATTTAATGACTGATAATTTGAGAGGAGGTAAGTTCTAAGATGTCCAGATTGCAAGATAAATATACAAAAGAAATTGCTCCTGCTCTTATGACAAAGTTTGGTTATAAAAGCCCGATGCAGATTCCGAAGCTTGAAAAGATCGTAATCAATATCGGTATGAGTGATGCAAAGGAAAATCCAAAGGTTATCGACGCTGCTTGCGCTGATTTGGCTGCTATCACAGGTCAGAAGCCTGTTGTTACAAAGGCAAGAAAGTCTGTTGCTAACTTTAAGTTGAGAGAAGGAATGAGCATTGGATGTAAGGTCACATTGAGATCTGACAAGATGTATGAATTCTTGGATAAATTGTTCAATGTTGCACTTCCACGAGTAAGAGACTTCCGTGGTATCAGTGCAGAATCCTTCGACGGAAGAGGTAACTATGCCCTTGGTATCAAAGAACAGTTGATTTTCCCTGAAATCGACTATGATAAGATTGATAAAATCAGAGGTATGGATATTATCATTGTTACAACTGCCAAGACAGATGAAGAAGCCCGTGAATTGCTCGATTTGATGGGTGCTCCGTTTATCCGCAGTTAATAAGGAGGATAGATTATGGCAAAGAAATCTATGATTGTAAAACAACAAAGAAAGCCTAAGTTTTCAACACAAGCTTACACAAGATGTAAGATTTGCGGAAGACCTCATGCTTATTTGAGAAAGTTCGGTATCTGCCGTATCTGTTTCAGAGAATTGGCATACAAGGGTCAAATCCCCGGTGTTAAAAAGGCAAGCTGGTAAAATATAGAGAAATGTTCGAACTCACAAGTGAGTTTGGAAGGAGGTAAATTTTAATGCAAATAACTGATCCTATCGCAGATATGCTTACTCGTATCAGAAACGCAAATACTGCTAAACACGAAACAGTTGATATTCCTGCATCAAACATGAAGAAGGCAATAGCTGAAATCTTGGATGAAGAAGGATATATTGCAAGCTATCAGGTAATTGAAGATGGTAAGCAGGGAGTAATCAGAATCGCTTTGAAATACGGTCCTAACAAGGAAAAGGTTATAAGCGGTCTTAAGAGAGTATCAAAGCCCGGTTTGAGAATTTATGCCGGTGCTGAAGAACTTCCAAGAGTTTTGAAGGGCTTGGGAATTGCAATAGTTTCCACTTCAAAGGGTATTATGACAGACAGAGCTGCAAGAAAACAAAATATCGGCGGCGAAGTATTGGCATTTATCTGGTAAGAAGCGCAATTTATATTTATAATTAAACTGAAAACCTGTTTTTTTTAAAAGAGCAGAGAAAATTTAAGTTAAGGAGGACATAAGGATATGTCAAGAATAGGTAATTTGCCTATAACAGTTCCTGCAGGCGTTGATGTTAAAATCGGTGCAGAGAACGAAGTAACTGTTAAAGGTAAGAACGGTACTTTGACAAGAAAGCTCCACAAGGATATGATTATCAAGCTTGATAACGGAGTTATCACTGTTGAAAGACCGTCAGAAGATAAAATGCACAAAGCATTGCACGGATTGACAAGAACATTGATTAACAATATGGTAATCGGTGTTACCGAAGGATTTTCAAAAGAGCTTGAAATCAACGGTGTAGGTTACAGAGCACAAATGCAGGGCAAGACTCTTGTATTGGGCTTGGGATACTCTCATCCTGTTGAGTACAATCCTGTTGAAGGTATTACTATCGAAGTTCCGGCACCTAACAAAATCATCGTTAAAGGTGCTAATAAGGAAGTTGTCGGCGAAACTGCTGCCAAGATCAGAGAATACAGAATGCCTGAACCATATAAGGGTAAGGGAATTAAGTATGTTGACGAAGTAATCAGACGCAAGGAAGGTAAAGCAGGAGCTAAGAAGAAATAATAGAAAGGAGTGTTCTTAAATGATAAATAAGAAAAATAGTAATGTTGCAAGAATTAAGCGTCACTTAAGAGTTAGAAAGAACATCTCCGGAACTGCGGAGAGACCTCGTCTTAATGTGTTCAGAAGCTTAAATCACATTTATGCCCAGATTATTGACGATACAAAGGGCATCACATTGGTAAGTGCGTCAAGTATGGATAAGGACTTTAACCAATACGGCGGAAACTGCGAAGCAGCCAGAGAGGTTGGTAAGGCAGTAGCTGCGAAAGCATTGGAAAAGGGAATTAAAGCAGTGGTATTCGACAGAGGCGGATATGTTTACCACGGCAGAGTCGCAGCTCTTGCAGAGGGTGCAAGAGAAGGCGGCTTGGAATTCTAAAAAAGGAGGTAAAGATTGTGGCTGATAGAATAGATGCATCAACACTTGATATTCAAGAAAAGTTGGTTGAAGTAAACCGTGTTGCTAAAGTTGTTAAGGGCGGAAGAACCATGAGATTTAGCGCATTGATGGTTGTAGGTGACGGAAACGGTCATGTTGGCTGCGGTACAGGTAAGGCTGCCGAAATTCCGGATGCAATCAGAAAAGGAATTGAAGATGCTAAAAAGAATATGATTAGCGTTCCATTGGTAGGTACAACAATACCTCACGAAGTTATCGGTGAATTCGGTGCCGGAAGAGTATTGATTAAACCGGCTAAAGAAGGTACCGGGGTTATCGCAGGCGGTGCTGCCAGAGCAGTATTGGAGCTTGCAGGTATCAAAGATATTCGTACAAAGTGCTTACGTTCAAACAACAAGAAAAATGTTGTTAGAGCTACTATTGCAGGACTTGCAGAGTTGAAGCAGGCTGATGAGGTTGCTAAACTCAGAGGTAAGACCGTTGATGAAATCAAGGGTTAAGGAGGTAGCAAATAATGGCTAAATTAAATGTAAAGCTTGTTAAAAGCACGATCGGTTGTAAACAGGATCAAATTGCAACAGTTAAGGCATTGGGTTTGCACAAGATAAGAGATGTCAAAGTTCATAACGACACACCTCAAATCAGAGGTATGATTAAGAAAGTATCTCATCTTGTGGAAGTTGAAGAAAACTAATCAAATAATAAGGAGGTGTAGCAAATGAGATTGGACGAACTACAACCTGCTGAAGGTTCAAGATTTACTCGCAAAAGAGTGGGCAGAGGTATCGGTTCAGGTACAGGAAAAACTTCAGGTAAAGGTCACAAGGGTCAAAACGCTCGTTCCGGCGGCGGAGTAAGACCGGGTTTTGAAGGCGGTCAGATGCCTTTGTACAGACGCTTGCCGAAGAGAGGTTTTACAAATATATTTGCTAAACAATATGTTACTATAAATGTTTCTGAATTGGAAAGATTTGATAACGGTACAGAAGTTACTGCAGAGCTTTTAAAAGAAACAGGTGTTGTAAGCAAAACTCTTGACGGAATAAAGGTTCTTGGAAGAGGCGAACTTACAAAGAAATTAACAGTAAAGGTGGCAAAATTCTCGGCATCGGCAGCTGAAAAAATTGAAAAGGCCGGTGGAAAGGCTGAGGTGATTTAAGTGTTTTCAACCATTAAAAATGCATTTAAAATCCCTGACTTGAGAAAAAAGATTTATTTTACAATATTTTTATTGATAGTATTCAGATTCGGAGCTCATATTCCTGTTCCGGGTTTGGATGCTGAAGCAATGAAGCAGTTCCTCGGAAACGGTTTGGACTTGTTCTCAATGTTCAATGTGTTTACGGGCGGTGCGTTCTCAAATGCAACCGTTATGGCGTTGGGAGTATCTCCTTACATCAATGCTTCAATTATCGTTCAGCTTCTTGCAGTTGCAATTCCTTCATTGGAAAGACTTGCAAAAGAAGGTGCTGAAGGAAGAAAAAAGATTAACCAAATAACAAGATATTTTGGAATTATCCTTGCGTTCGTGCAGGGAGCGGGTCTTTATGTGACATTGCACAATATGGGTGTTGAAAACCCCGGATTGACTCCTATCGCAAATGAGGGATGGGGTTCATTCTTCCTAATTGTGTTGACATTTGTTGCAGGAACCGCATTCATTATGTGGTTGGGTGAACTAATCACAGAAAAGGGTCTCGGAAACGGTATTTCAATGATTATCTATGCAGGTATTATTTCGAGTATCCCAAGCGGAATTGTTACTGTATATCAAACATATTTCGCAGGTCAAGGCTTTAACTTCAAAGGTGCGTTGATTTCTGCGGCAATATTGGTTGTGGCAATTCTTGCTATCACATTGGTTGTATTGTTTAATACAGCCGAAAGAAAAATTCCTGTTCAATATGCGAAGCGTGTTGTCGGAAGAAAGATGTACGGCGGACAGAGCACAAACATTCCTATTAAGGTTGTTTCTGGTGGAGTTATGCCAATCATCTTTGCATCAAGTATTATGGCTTTCCCTGCAACAATCGTAAGATTGGCAACAGGCGGAAAAATTCCGGAAACGGGAATTTGGAACACAGTTTTGGGTTGTTTGTCTGCAGGACTCAGCACAAAATGGTGGACATATCTTGTATATGCTGTTCTTTACTTCCTGTTGATTATCTTCTTCACATATTTCTATTCGTCAATTCAGTTCAATCCGATTGAATTGGCAAATAATATGAAGAAGTCGGGCGGATATATTCCGGGTTACAGACCCGGCAAGCCAACAAGTGATTTTATCAGCAAGGTTTCATCAAGACTTAACTTTGCCGGTGCAATATTCCTCGGAGTTATCGCAGTAATGCCGATTGTATTCGGTGCATTGTTCGGAATAAGAGGACTTCAAATCGGCGGTACATCACTTCTTATTATGGAGGGTGTTGCTCTTGAAACTGTACAGCAGTTGGAATCACAGATGGTTATGCGTCACTACAAGGGATTTCTTGAATAATATAATTTGAAAGGTGGCAATCATATGAAACTTATACTTTTAGGACCTCCGGGAGCCGGAAAAGGTACACAGGCTGAAATATTGTCGAAAAAGTTAGGCATTGACACGATATCAACAGGGGTTATGTTGAGGACTGCCATCAGAGAAAAGACAGAACTGGGCAAGCTTGCTGAGCAATATATCAATGACGGTAAACTCGTTCCCGATGATGTTGTTGTCGGAATTGTCAAAGAGCGTTTGGAGCAGGAAGACTGCCAAAAGGGATTTATCCTTGACGGGTTCCCGAGAACTACCGCACAGGCGGAAGCTCTTTCACAAACCGGAATAGAAATCGATAAGGTTCTTTCTCTGGAGGTTCCGGATGAAACCATTATTGAAAGACTCTCCGGCAGAAGAGAGTGCAAAGCTTGCGGAACACCTTATCACACAGTATTCAAGCCATCGTCAAAGGGCGGGGTTTGTGAGGTTTGTGAGGGTGAACTCATTCAAAGAGCGGATGACAATGAAGAAACGATTAAAAACCGTATAAAGATTTATCATGAGCAAACAGAGCCTATTAAGGAATATTATCAAAAATCCGGTAAATTGGTTATAGCATACGGTATGGAAAAATTGGAAGATACAACGAAAGCTGTATCGAAAGCACTCGGTTTGGAATAAGCGTAGCTTTAGGAGTATTCGTATGATTACAATAAAGTCAAGAACCGAAATCGAAAAGATGAGAGTTGCGGGAAAGCTCACGGGGGATGCTTTAAAGCTTATCGAAAAGCATATAAAGCCAGGCGTGACAACCGCACAACTTGATAAGATTGCTTACGATTTCATAATTTCAAAGGGTGCAACACCTTCTTTTCTGCATTATAACGGTTTTCCGGGAAGTATATGTGCTTCTCCAAATGATTGGGTTGTGCATGGTATTCCAAGTAAAGATGTGGTTCTTTCGGAGGGTGATATAATCAGCATAGATATGGGTGTTTGCAAAGACGGATATCACGGCGATGCGGCAAGAACATATGCTGTCGGAAAGATTTCCGATGAAGCCCAAAGATTGATAGATGTTACAAAGCAGAGTTTTTTTGAGGGTATAGATCATATCGTTCACGGTGCAAAGCTCGGCGATGCATCGGCGGCAATTCAGGAATATGTTGAGAAAAACGGCTATTCCGTTGTGAGAGATTTGGTCGGTCACGGTATCGGAAAAAATCTTCACGAAGACCCGAATGTTCCGAATTTCGGACACAAGGGCAGAGGGGTTCGCCTTGCGGCAGGAATGACGCTTGCGATTGAGCCTATGGTCAATGCCGGAGACTATGAGGTTTCCGTGTTGGATGATGATTGGACTGTTGTGACAGATGATGCAAGCCTTTCAGCACATTATGAAAACACAATTTTGGTCACAAAAGACGGTTGTGAAATTCTTACGCTGTGAGGTGTGGAACAATGGATATTACAGTCGGAATGTTGGTATATTCCAAAGCCGGAAGAGATAAGCATAATTTATTTCTTGTCTTGGATATTGAAAATAATTATGCGTATATTGCGGACGGCGAAACAAGAAAAGCTGAAAAACCTAAAAAAAAGAAGCTTATTCATCTTCAGAAAACGAACTGTATCTTTGATAATGTTTCAAAAGATATTGAAAATTTCGAAATAAGACGGATAATAGCACAACACAAAACCGATTTAGGTTAAAGGAGGGTATTTCTTTGGCTAAAGATGATGTATTGGAATTGGAAGGTACGGTTGTTGAAACCTTACCGAATGCAATGTTTAAGGTAGAGCTTGAAAATGGTCATCAAATTTTGGCACATATTTCGGGCAAGTTGAGAATGAACTTCATTAAGATTCTTCCGGGTGATAAGGTGACGATTGAAATGTCACCATACGATTTGACACGAGGCAGAATCACTTGGAGATCTAAATAAGGAGGTAATTATAATGAAAGTACGTCCATCAGTAAAACCTATTTGCGAAAAATGTAAAATCATTAAGAGAAAAGGCAAAATAATGGTTATCTGTGAAAATCCTAAGCATAAGCAAAAGCAAGGATGAGAAAATGTGCTTTGGCACTGATTAAGTTAATTGCTTATCTGAGTGCGGCTGCCGCAGACCGCTCATCTGCGGGGCTTAGATAGGTTTTATAATAATTATCTATATAAAAAGACAGCAAAAAGCTGTAACAGATTTTATGCATGGAGGTGTAATAATGGCAAGAATCGCAGGTATTGATTTACCAAAAGAAAAAAGAGTTGAAATAGGCTTGACTTATATTTACGGTATAGGTTTGCCGAGTGCTCAAAAGATTTTAGCTGAAACCGGAGTTAATCCAGATACAAGAATTAAGGATTTGACAGATGATGAAGTTAATAAATTGAGAGAGAAAATAGACGCTGAATACACTGTTGAAGGTGACTTGAGAAGAAGAATTGCTCTCGATATTAAGAGATTGATGGAAATCGGATGTTACAGAGGTGTTCGTCACAGAAAGGGTCTTCCTGTAAGAGGACAGAACACAAAGAATAATGCCAGAACAAGAAAAGGTCCTGCAAAGACCATGGCAAACAAGAAGAAATAATAAAGGAGGTACTGAACTCAAATGGCAAAGGTAGCAAAAAAGACTACAAGAACAAGACGTCGTGACAGAAAAAATATTGAGAAGGGTGCAGCACATATCCACTCAACCTTCAATAACACAATAGTTACTCTCACAGATACAGCAGGTAATGCATTATCTTGGGCAAGCGCTGGCGGTTTAGGCTTCCGTGGTTCAAGAAAGAGCACACCGTTCGCAGCTCAAACAGCTGCAGAGACAGCTGCAAAGGCAGCTATGGAACACGGTTTGAAATCTGTTGAGGTTTATGTTAGAGGTCCGGGTGCCGGAAGAGAAGCTGCTATCAGAGCTCTTCAGGTTGCAGGTCTCGAAGTTAGCATGATTAAAGATGTTACTCCTATTCCTCACAACGGTTGCAGACCGCCAAAAAGAAGACGCGTGTGATTTTTATTATTATGTTTAATTGAAGGAGGTTAACGGCATGGCTAAAAATATGCAACCTATTTTAAAGAGATGCAAGACATTGGGCATTGAACCCGGAACAATGGGTGTTGACAAGAGTTCAAACAGAAAACCAAAGCAGGGCAGAAAGAAAATGTCTGAATACGGCTTGCAGTTGAATGAAAAGCAAAAGGTAAAGTTCATTTACGGTGTACTTGAAAAACAATTCCGTAAATATTATGTTATGGCTACAAAGAAAAACGGTATCACAGGTGAGATGCTTTTGCAAATCCTTGAAACCAGACTTGATAATGTCATTTACAGACTCGGTCTTGCTAACACAAGAAGAGAAGCAAGACAAATCGTAAATCACGGACATATTCTTGTAAACGGTAAAAAGGTTGATATCCCATCATATCTTGTTAAACCCGGTGAAGTTATCACTTTGAAGGAAAAGACAAGAAATTCTGACAGAATTAAAGACATTGTTGAAGCTAACTCAACAAGAAAAATTCCGAACTGGTTGGATATGGACAAGAACACACTTACGGGTAAGGTTGTTGCATTGCCCGGCAGAGAACACATTGATTACGAAGTAGAAGAGCATTTGATTGTCGAATTGTATTCTAAGTAATAATGTTACTACCCTCGGTAAGTGGATAGGTTACATGAATATGTTAAGGAGGGTTTCAAAATGATAGAAATGGAAAAGCCCAATATTGAATGTACACAATTAACAGGTAATTACGGAAAGTTTGTTGTAACCCCATTGGAGCGTGGATATGGCACAACTCTTGGAAATTCATTACGCAGAATACTTTTGTCTTCGTTGCCGGGATCCGCGGCAACATCCATAAAGATTGATGGTGTTCAGCACGAATTTTCAACAATTCCGGGAGTTAAGGAGGATGTGACGGAAATCATTCTTAACATCAAGAAGATTTCTTTAAAGCTGCACTCTGATTTACCAAAGACAGTATATATCGAAGCGAAGGGTGCCGGCGAAATCAAAGCCGGGGATATAAAGGCAGATGCCGAGGTTGAAATTTTCAATCCGGATTTGCACATTGCAACTCTCAACGAGGACGCAAACCTTTATATGGAAATTACATTGTCCAACGGCAGAGGTTATGTATCTGCCGAAAGAAACAAGCAGTATATGCAGCCGCCGGTCGGTGTAATTCCGATTGATTCAATTTATACACCGGTAACAAAGGTTAATTATACAGTTGAAAATACCCGTGTCGGTCAATATATTGACAGAGAAACACTTGGGGTTGAGGTTTGGACTAACGGCAGCATCAAACCTGATGAAGCAATCAGTCTGTCCGCAAAAATAATGAACGATTTGCTTAATTTGTTCGTTGATTTGTCGGAAGAAGCCAAAAATACTGAAATCATTGTTGACAAACCGGAGGATAAAAAGGAAAAGGTTCTTGAAATGACAATCGAAGAATTGGATTTGTCAGTTCGTTCCTACAATTGCCTCAAGCGTGCAGGTATCAACACAGTTGAGGATCTTATAGATAACTCTGAAGAGGATATGATGAAGGTGAGAAACCTTGGCAGAAAATCGCTTGAAGAGGTTATAAACAAGCTGCACAGTTTGGATCTTTCTCTTAAGAAAGAGGAAGAATAACAGTGTTGAGCGTTTATGAAAGGAGGAAATTTTAATGCCTGGAACAAGAAAATTAAATCTTCCAACAGACCAGAGAATGGCTCTATTGAGAAATATGGTAACAAGCCTGTTGGAAAATGGAAAAATTGAAACAACAGAAACAAGAGCAAAAGAAGTCAGAAGTTTGGCTGAAAAAATGATTACTCTTGGTAAGACCAATACATTGCATACTCGCCGTCAGGCTTTGGCATTTATCACAAAGGAAGATGTTGTAACAAAGCTTTTTGCTGAAATTGCACCTAAATATGCTGACAGAAACGGTGGTTACACAAGAATTATTAAAACCGGACCTCGTCGTGGTGACGCAGCTCCGATGGCTATAATCGAATTGGTTTAATTTTAATATTACAAAAAAAGGTGTGATTTTCACATCTTTTTTTGTATAAGCAAGGAGAATATATATGAAATTAAAAGATATTATTGCTCTTATCGAAAAAGAATATCCGCCGGAGCTTGCATATGAATGGGATAATTCGGGGTTATTTTTCGGAGATGGCGAAAAGCAGGTAAATAAGGTTTTGGCAACTCTTGATGTTACTCCCGAAATAATCGACCAAGCTGTTGAAACAGGTGCGGATATGGTTTTGTCACATCATCCCGTGACAATGGGTGGAATAAAAAAACTTTCCGACGGCTCAATGGTGTCGAATATGATTATAAAGGCAATAAAAAATGATATTTGCATCTATTCAGCACACACAAATATGGATACGGCTAAAGACGGAATAAATCAAAAGCTTGCAGAATTGTTTGAGCTTGAAAATACAGAGGTTCTTGAAAATGATAAACCGTATGACGGATGTGGACTCGGAAGAATAGGAAATCTAAAAAATGAAATATCATTGAGAGAATTTTGCGGTGTTGTAAATGAAAAATTACAAACTTCCTTTGTAAGAGTATGCGGTGAGGAACGCAAGATTAAAAGAGTTGCCGTTGCATCAGGCGGATGCTCGGAATATGTTCCGACGGCAATCAAGAAAGGTGCGGATGTGATAATCACAGCAGATATGAA
This sequence comes from uncultured Lachnospiraceae bacterium, assembly GCA_964530315.1. Taxonomy (GTDB): domain Bacteria; phylum Bacillota; class Clostridia; order UBA1381; family UBA1381; genus RGIG1988. The sequence goes on along the minus strand of CAZGZZ010000002.1, from coordinate 73,707 downwards.
GTATCATAACTGCATTGAATTTGTTTATGACGGAATAGCAATTATTGATGCCGGACATTTCCCGACAGAAAATATTGTGAAAGAAATGTTTAAAGAATTGCTGAACGGTGTTTGTGTCATTTCGGCAGATAATAAGGATATATTTAAGGTTGTGACTGAGTAAAAAACACTGTTTTGACAGTGTTCGGTTTGATGTAAAATATTATTTTTTACCTCGTCAGTCAACCTAAAAGTTAGCTTTACAATTCGTAGGGGCGACCATGTGTGGTCGCCCGAAAAGCCTTGCAATGGTCAAGCTATTTTGCATTTATTCGGCTTTGGCATATGCAATGCCGTCCTTCACTTCGTTTATTATAACATTTTTAAAAATTCCTTGCAGATTTTCGTCTGTTTTTAAATATACTGTTATATAATTAGCTGTTTTTCCTTCAAAGTAACCGCCTTTAACGCTCTGCTCAAACAAAACTTCTGTTTCTTTTCCGATATAAGAAGATATAAATTCGTTTTTTGATTTGTCGCAAAGTGCGATAAGCTCTTTGGAACGTAATTCTTTTATTTGCGGAGAAATCTGGTCGGGGCGTTTTGCTGCCGGAGTTCCCTGTCGTCTTGAATATTGGAAAATATGAGCATCGGCAAAGGAAATTTCTTTTGCAAATTCAAGTGTTTTTGCAAATTCCTCATCGGTTTCGCCCGGAAATCCCGTCATAATATCGGTTGTTATCGCCGCATCGGGGAAAGCGTTTCGCAAACCGTCAACAATTGCTTTATATTGTGCGGTTGTATATTTTCGATTCATTCTTTTCAGTGTTTCGTCACAGCCGCTCTGCAATGATAAATGAAAATGATGACACAGCTTTTCGCAATTTTTTATACTTTGTATAAATTCCTCGTTAAGGGTCATCGGTTCGATTGAGCTTAATCTTATCCTTTTAAGATCGTCAATTTTGTCTGCTTCGTTTAAAAGCCTTGCAAGCTCCGTTTTTCCTCTGTCAAGTCCGTAGGAAGCTATGTGTATGCCGGTATAAATTATTTCGGTGTAACCGTTTGCGACAAGCTTTTTTGTTTCGAAAATGACTTCATCAAAGTCACGGCTTCTTATGGGACCTCTTGCATAAGGGATGATACAATAGGAACAAAATTGATTGCATCCCTCTTGAATTTTTATAAATGCACGGGTTCTTTCTTCGTAGTGAGAAATTGATAAAGCTTCAAATTCGTGATTTTTCATTATATCGCCGACAAGACATAGGCTGTCGTCACAAGTAACGCTTTCACACAAATTCACAATGTTTTTTCTGTCCTTTGTGCCGATAATGATATTTACATCTTCAATTGCAGATACAGCATCGGGATTGGTTTGAGCATAGCAACCCGTTACCGCAACAATTGCGTTCGGATTGTTTTTTTTTGCTCGTCGTATGATTTGACGGGATTTTCTGTCGCTCATCGATGTGACGGTGCAAGTGTTTATTACATAAACATCGGCATATGAGTTAAAATCGGAAATTTCATAACCGGCATTGATGAATAATTCGGTCATTGCCTCCGTTTCATATTGATTAACCTTGCAACCAAGGGTATAGAAAGCTGCTCTTTTCATATTTTGTAACCTTTCGTAAGTTTTATTGTAACATAATGTATGAGTATTTTGCTTTTTAATTGTCAGTATTACATAAAATTTTTTTTGAATTTCAAGTAAATATTGACTTAATCAAAAAAAAGATGTATTATAGTATCGTAGATAAAATTCTATGACAAACTATAATTAGGAGGTAAGCAGAATGAAGGTATTTAACATTATACTTAATTCAATCAACGATGTGAAGGAGTTTGTAAACATAGTATCCAAGTACGATTTTGATATTGATTTGACATCAGGCAGATATGTTGTGGATGCTAAATCTATCATGGGTATTTTCAGCTTAAATCTTTCAAAAGCAATTAAGGTTGAAGCACAGTGCGGCGACCAGGAAGAAAAATTTATGTCTGATTTGAAGAGATTCATTGTTGAATAAGCTTGTGTAATAACAGAGCTGCAAAATTTGCGGCTCTTTATTTTTTTTTGCAGACAAAAGTGATACGCTCGCTTTTTGAGTTCGGATTTTTGAAATTGAATCCGTCAAATGCTTTAATGTCGCCAAATCCGGCTTTTTTCAGTGTGTTCTTAATTTCTGATTGCGTGTATGCTCGCTGAAGATGTTTTTCGCAGAAACGCTTATAACCTTTGTTTTTTTCGCGCACAAAGAAATTCAAATACATTTTTGAAAGCTTTTTTTCTTTATAATATTTATTTTCCCAGGAATAGAAGATGTCATCTCCGTCATGGATAAATGTGTTGTCGGCAATTGTTTTGCTCAATTTGTTGAATGAGCTTATGTCGAATATAAGCACACCGTTTGGATTTATGAAGCAGGTGCTTATTTTTTTTAACATATTTTCAAAAGATTTCGGATTTATTATGTAGTTGACACCGTCAATCATACATAAAAAAGCATCACAGGTGCCGAATAGGTCAAGCTTTGTCATACTTTGATTTAAAAATAAAATATCACAGTTCTCCTGTGCCGCTTTTTCTCTCGCAACATCAAGCATTTCGATTGATGAGTCAATGCCTATCATATCATAGCCACGCTTGGACATTGGAATTGTAATATTTCCCGTTCCGCAGGCAAGGTCGGCGACAAGCTCCGGTTCAACACCGTATTCGGTGAAAATATTTTCGATAAAATCGACAATTTTTTCGTAATTTATGTCTTCAGCCATTAGTTTATCATAGTAATCGGCAAAATTTGTATAAGATTTCATAGCAGTAGTTCCTTTTTTATTGATGCAATAATTTTATCACAAAAAGGCGTTCGTGTAAATACTTTTTGCTGATTTGGGGAAGATAAGAAAAAAGAAATTTGTAGGAGAGCTGTGATGTTAGTATTTGTTGCAAGAACTCTTGTTCTTTATTTTATTGTTGTTATTTCAATGAGGATTATGGGAAAACGCCAAATCGGCGAAATGCAGCCGTCGGAATTGGTTATTGCAATTATGATTTCGGATTTAGCTTCCGTTCCGATGCAGTCGGTTGATATTCCGTTGATAGCAGGTGTTGTACCTGTATTAACTCTTATAGTCACAGAAATATTTATGTCGTATGCCGGACTGAAGTCGAGGTTTTTGAGAAGAATTATAACAGGAGAACCGAGCATAATTATATATGACGGTCATGTGAATGAAAAGGAATTGAGAAAGTTAAGGTTCAATTTGAATGATTTGCTTGAACAGCTTCGTATTAACAATACACCCAATATAGCCGACATTGAGGTGGCTGTTCTGGAAACAAACGGACAGATAAGCATAATACCGAAAAAAGAGGCAAGAGGCGTAACAGTCAAGGATTTGAACATAAAAAATGCCGATAGGGAGCAGTTGCCGTGTATGCTTATATCGGACGGAAAACTGATAAAAAAAGAACTTTTAAGGAGCGGAAAAAAAGAGGAATGGCTTTTGGGTGAGCTAAAAAAGAAAAAAACAGACATTAAAAATGTATTTATAGCTTCATATGACAAGAATGACGGCTTATTTATACAATTAAAGGGAGAGGATGACATAAAATGAAAAGTCTTTTTGCGGCAGTGGTAATTGCTGCTATTATGATTTGCGGAGGGATTTACGCAACAAACAGGCTTGGTGATGTGTCGGAATATCTGATAGAGATTGCCGAGCAGACAGAAACGGAGATTAAAGTAGGAAATTTTAAATCGGCGGAGGAACTTTGCAAAAAGAGCAGAGAGTGTGTCGAAAAGAACTATGATATGTTTGCTGTGTCGGTTGACCACGACGAAATTGACAAAATAGAACAAAATCAAAGCAGTTTGACAGCATATATCGAACAGCAGCAAACTGCGGATTCGCTTGCATATAACAGTGTTTTAAAGGAATTATATGAGCATATTCCAAAAGACTATCGGCTCAATTTGGGAAATGTCCTGTAAAGAAAAACTCCTTTGCAAAGGATTTTATTGAAAAAATCCAATGCGAAGGAGCGATTGTGGGCTTAATCAGTGTCATTATCCAAAATACTTTTCAGTTCTTCTTCAGCTTCCAATGCTTTTATTACAACTGTTTCGCATGAAAGGTCATTATCGTTTTCTGAAATTATTCGTGATAATTCATTTCTGATTTTCATTATTTCTTGCATTTCGACACATCCTTATAATTTATTGCTGAATGCAAGCTTATTTTACAATAAAAAACGGTAAGAGTCAACATCTTTTTCGGCTAAAATCCGACTTTTACGGGACACAATAAAACAATAAAGTATAAAGTATGTGATTATTTGAGGAATAATCATACAATTCGGTAAAAATCGACAAATAAGGTCATATGGAATTGTCTTTTTTACTTTTTTTGATAAGATATATATTTGCCGCAACGGAACCGATGATACAGAGTGCGGCAACAAGCTGTGAAATTCCGAGTTTTGAGTTTATCAGCCATAATATATATTCCGGCTGACGCATTCCCTCAAGAATAAGGCGACCCGTGCCGTACCACAGGGTATAGAAGAAGAATACCTGACCGTCAGTTTTTTTCTTGTCACGGAATGAAACAAGAATAATTAATCCAAGCAAATTCCACATCGATTCATATAGGAACAGCGGATGAACACCGTTTCCTCCGTTAATTGTCATACGAAGAAAGTTGTCGGTTTCCCTTCCGTAAACCTCGGCATTGACAAAATTTCCCCATCTGCCGACAATTTGTCCGATAAACAATCCGGGGCAGGCAACATCAAATACCTTCAAAATCGAAAGAGACTGTTTTTTGCAATATACTGCGGTTGAAATCAGTGAACCGATAATTCCACCGTAGATTGCCAAGCCACCTTCCCAGAGCTTGAATATGTTTAAAGGATTTGATTTAAGTATGTCGGCATCGAAAATACAGTAATAAATTCTTGCTCCGATTATACCGAATATCAAACCCCAAAAAGCAACATCGAAAATGTTGTCCGGCTCAACACCTCTTTTTTTGCAGGTCAGTGAAACAAACAAAAGTCCAAGCAGAAATCCAGACAAAATCAAGAGAGCGTAATAATAAACCGAGATGTTAAAAATGTGAAAAGCAACGCGGTTTATGTTAAATTCAAGTCCCAAACCGGGAAAAGCAATTGTATTTGTCATTATGAACCTCCTATATATTTCTCATTGAAAGAGAAATTCTGTTCTTTTTGGTATCAACATCAAGAATTTTGACCTTAACAATATCGCCCACCGACAAAACCTCTGTCGGGTGCTTTATATATCTGTCGCAAATCTGTGAGATGTGGACAAGTCCGTCCTGATGAACACCTATATCAACAAATGCTCCGAAGTCGATAACATTTCTGACGGTTCCCGTCATAATCATATCGGGCTTTAAGTCGTTAATATCCATAACATCGGACATTAAAACAGGCTTCGGAAGCTCATCTCTGGGGTCTCTGCCTTTTTTTAGCAAGCTGTCACAGATGTCTTTAAGTGTCGGAACGCCTATGCCGAGTTCATCCGCAACATCCGTGATATTCCTTTGAGAAAGTCTTTTTTTGATATCGGAAATATTTCCGTTTGCAACATCGTCGATTTTGTAACCCAAAAGCTCAATCAATTTCAGCGCAGCATCGTAGCTTTCGGGGTGAACAGAGGTGTTGTCAAAAATGTTGTCCCCGTCGGAAATTCTCAAAAATCCCGCACATTGCTCGAAGGCTTTCTTGCCAAGTTTTGCAACTTTCAACAACTGTTTTCTGTTTGAAAATTTTCCGTTTTCTTCTCTGTATGCCGCAATATTTTTTGCAACGGTCATATTAATGCCAGATATGTAGGACAGCAGTGACGGTGATGCGGTGTTGAGGTCAACGCCGACATTGTTCACGCAATCTTCAACAACACCGGTGAGTGCTTCACCCAAACGCTTTTGGTTCATATCGTGCTGATATTGTCCGACGCCGATTGCTTTTGGGTCGATTTTTACAAGCTCTGCCAAAGGATCCTGCAAACGCCTTGCAATTGAAACGGCACTTCTTAAAGAAACATCATATTCGGGGAATTCTTCCGCCGCAAGTTTTGATGCTGAATATACAGATGCACCTGCTTCGTTTGTCATCATATAGAAAACTTTTTTGTCGAGTGTTTTGATTAAATCGGAAACAAGCAGTTCGGTTTCTTTGGATGCTGTTCCGTTTCCGATTGAAATTAAGTCAACATCATATTTTTCAATGAAATTATTGAGGATTTTTTTGGCTTTCTCTTTGTCGTGATTTTCAAGAGTGCAATAAACAACCGAGGTATCGAGAACCTTTCCCGTTTCGTCAACAACAGCAACCTTACAGCCTGTTCTGTAGCCGGGGTCAAGTCCGAGAACGGTTTTATTTTTTATTGGGGGCTGGAGCAAAAGACCGTTAAGATTTTTTGCAAAAATTCCGATTGCCGCTTCACCTGCTCTGTCAGTTAAAAGATTTCTTATTTCCGTTTCTATAGACGGTGCAATAAGTCTTTTGTAAGCATCATCACAGGCATCGTTGAGATAAGATGAAAACAGAGATTTTTTTGTTATTATCTCATTTTTCAAATAATTGGTCAAAATGCTTTCGTCAATTTCAAGCTTAACATTCAAAAATCCTTCTTTTTCGCCACGGTTGATTGCAAGAATTCTGTGATTTGCAATTTTTGATGCCGGCTCGGAGAAGTCATAATACATACTATATACGCTGTCCTCATCCTTTGATGCCTTTACTGAAACAGTTCCGTTTTTCTGTGTTTTTTCACGGATAACCTTGCGGAAATTGGCATTATCGGAAATTTGTTCGGCGATGATATCCAAGGCTCCCGAAAGTGCATCGTCCTCGGAATTAACATCTTTTTCGGGATTTATAAACTCTTTTGCACAGGCGGCAGGATCGTTATTACCCTGCTCCGAAATGATTGCCGCAAGGGGGTCAAGACCTTTTTCTTTTGCAATTGTAGCTCTTGTTCTTCTTTTCGGACGGAAAGGACGGTAAATATCATCGATTTCGGTGATTGTTTTTGCATTGTTCACAGCATTTTTGATTTCATCCGTCAAAAGTCCTTGTTCATCGATAAGTCTGATGACATCGGATTTTTTTTCTTCTATGCTTCTCAAATAGCATAATCTGTCATAAAAATTTCTCAAAACATCATCGGAAAGCTCGCCTGTTGCTTCTTTTCTGTAACGGGCGATAAATGGAATAGTATTTCCCTCGTCGATAAGCTTTATGGTGTTTACCGCTTGAAATTCTTTTAGGGAAAATTCTTCAATTAAGTCTTTTGTTATTTTATCGATACTCATTTTTAGTTCTCCGTTTCGTTGTTATTGGTTGAAAGCTCGGAAATTTTATCCGTTAATATTTTAAAAATGTTAGCCGAAGCAGCAATTTGCATTGTCAGGTCATTGACTCTTTCTGCATTTTCGCCGTCAAAGGAAAGGATTGGGTTTGCAACGGTTTTTATGTTATCCGTAACATAAAGATATGCCTTGTGCTGATTTTCTACAAAGGAATTGTATGTGTGCATAACCTCATCATTGCTCATATCGGACGGCATAATTTTTTGGATTGTTGCCATATTGAGAGTTTGCTTCAGTGTGCAAATAATCAAAAGATACGCAAGATGTATTTTTGAATATTTTTTTTTGGTTGGTGATGGTATGATTGACAGCTTTACATAGTTGTTAATCATAGAGGGAGTTATTATTTTCTCCGAACCTGTCACTTTGATATAAATTTCAAGATATTTTTCTATTAGCGATATAACCTGATCCATATACAGGTCGATATCGGGAAGTGCATCCCATAACGGCAGAGAATAAGCGGTAAGTTGATTTTCCCATTCATTGAAGGATGCGTTAAGTTTTTCTTTTTCAATGTACATTTGATAAAGCTCCTTTATTTGTTACATATATTATATAACATTTTTTTGCCGATTTCAATATAAATATTGACAGAATTTTAAAAATGTGGTAAAATAGTATTGAAAACAAGATAATCTAATTCTAAAAATGAATAACGAGGTGTCTATATGGTAAAGAAATTTAAAAACATAAGGGAAATAATTGAAAATTCTGCGGTGGAATTTCGTAGTAACACTGCATTTAAAGTGAAGATGAGAAATGGAAAGGAGATATCATATGATGATATCACATATGAAAGATTGTCAGAGGAGATTAAAAGCTTCGGAAAATATTTGATTGCAAACAATCTTTCGGGAAAAAGAATAGCTGTGATAGGGAAAAACAGCTATAAATGGATGCTGGTTTATCTTGGCGTGTTATGTTCAAACGGTGTAATAATTCCACTTGATAAGGGACTTATGAAATTTGAAATTAAGGAACAGCTGAAACGATCCGAAGCAGATATGATTTTTTATGCATCCGAATATGAAGAAATGCTTGAGGGTGAAAATATAACAAAGATTTGTACCGACAGTGAAGAATTTGATGAAATTGTAAAAAAAGGATATGAACTTTTAAATGACAGCGAATATGATAATATTCAAATCGATGATGAAAAAATGAGTTTACTTCTTTTTACTTCCGGGACAACATCGAAATCAAAGGCGGTTATGTTAAGTCATAAAAATATTGTTGCCGATGTTTACGGACTGAGTTTGTGGGAAAAATTTTATCCAACAGATGTCAATATGGCGATTCTCCCGTTTCATCACGCATTTGGTATGACGCAGATAGTTATACTTTTGAGTTTGGGAGTATGTAATGTTTTTTGTGAGGGACTGCGTGTTGACAGATGTCTAAAGGAATACGGAGTTACGACGATGGTTGCCGTGCCGAGAATAACGGATGAAATTTACAATACAATAAACCGACAGATGAAAAAAAGGAATATGACAAAAAAAGTCAACTTCGGACTTAAAATCTCGGCAATTCTCAAAAAAATCGGAATTGATGCAAGAAGAAGGATTTTTAAGGAGATAATTGACGGACTCGGAGGAAGATTGAGAATGATAATTGTGGGAGCGGCTCCTGCAAATCCGACAGTTTTAAAATGGTTTAACGATATTGGCATACTTTCCATACAGGGTTACGGACTGACAGAAACATCTCCCTGTATCACGGCGGAAAACGAGGAAAACAGACGAACAAATTCTGTCGGAAAGGCAATTCCGAATGCAGATGTCAGAATTTTTGAGCCTGACGAGGAACAAATCGGTGAAATTATCGTGAAGGGCGATATGGTAATGCTTGGGTATTACCAGGATGAGGAAAATACAAAAAATGTACTTCGGAACGGATATTTTCATACAGGTGATATCGGATATATCGACAAAGACGGATTTGTTTTTATTTCGGGAAGAAAAAAGAATGTCATTGTTTTGCAGAATGGAAAAAATGTTTTCCCGGAGGAAATCGAAGCACTTTTGGATGAATGTGAATTTATCAAGGAATGTATAGTGTATAATAATGATAAAAACGGAAAAGATTGTATAAGTGCAAAAATTGTTTATAACGAGGATGACGGCTACGAGAAATCAAAACAAGAGATTGAAGCTCATATTGAAGCAGTCAACGAAAAGTTGATTTCTTACAAGAAAATCAAGGAATTTGAGCTGACAGACATTGAAATGGAAAAAACGACAACATTAAAAATTAAGAGATAATTTGGAGGTGTTGAAAATGGCAAGACAAAAGCTTTCGGAAAGAATTTTGCCCGATTACACAAGGGGAGAGGAAATATTTAATATGGCTTCACATATTGTCGGTGGAGCTGTGGGAATTATTGCGTTGGTTATTTGTGTGATATTTGCAGCACTGCATAAAAACGGATATGCAGTGGTTTCAAGTGCGATATATGGAGCTTCGATGATAATATTATACACTATGTCAAGTATATATCACGGCTTGCGACCGGAGTTGAAAGCAAAAAAGGTTTTTCAGGTTATTGACCATTGCTCGATATTTTTGCTGATAGCAGGAACATACACACCTATCGTACTTTGTTCTTTGAGGGAATATGACCCGATAACGGCGTGGATTATATTCGGAACGGTGTGGGGGGCGGCAGTTGTCGGAATAACCTTGAATGCAATTGATATAAATTCATTCAAGAAATTTTCGGCAGTTTGTTATTTGTTGATGGGCTGGAGCATAGTTTTTGCATATAAGGCACTTCCGTTCCTTATTGAAAAAGGCGGAACGGCATTTTTGCTTCTCGGCGGAGTGAGTTATACTGTCGGAGCGGTATTTTATTATTTCTTCAAGAAGAAAAGATATATGCATTCGATATTCCATTTGTTTGTTGTAATCGGAAGTATTCTGCATATGTTTTATATTTTGTTTTATGTTGTTTAAAAGCATAGCATCACCTGCAGGCGAATAAAATAGCTTACGGGTGATGCTTTTTGATTAGTGTGGGAAAATATTTTTATATTCATTGGCTGTTTTTGCCACTGTTGATTTTTTGTTTTTTTACCGGACGGCTTGAAGTTTTATTTTTAAATTATCTGATTATGACGGTGCATGAACTTTCACATTTGGCGGCGGCAAAATTTATGGGACTTGAAAGCTCCCATATAACCGTATATCCTTTCGGGTTGAATTTAAAATTGAAAAATACGGTGATTTACAGTCTGTCCGAAGAAATAATTCTTTATTTAATAGGACCGCTTTCAAATGCTTTAATGGCACTTTTGGGCGTTTTACTTGGCTTTGGGGCGGATTTTTATTATAAAAATATAGCACTTTTTTTATTAAATATTCTTCCGATAGCTCCGCTTGACGGCGGAATGATAATGAAAAAAACACTGAATTTTAAGATTGGATACGATAGCGGAAATAAATGGTCGAAAATAATTTCCTGCGGATTTTTGGTGATGATTATTTCGCTTTTTGTTTTTTTGATTTACGAAAACAGCTTTAATCCGTCTTTTTGCATTTTTTTGATTTTTCTTATGGGGAACATCTTTTTTTCAAAGGAAAAATATGATACAAATCTTTTGAAAGAGCTTTTATATGCAAGAGAAAAATGCGGTAAAAAAATATCGGCGGCAAGCCTTGTCGGAGCGGATGTAAATACTCCCGACATCGAAATAGCAAAAAAATTCAGACCGGGGAAAAAGTGTTTTGTGGTGCTGACGGACGGTTTTTTTGTAAAAGAAGTGAAAACCAAGGAGCAGATTATAGGGGAATTGCTTGATGATGAAAATATGAAAAGTAATATGCCGAAAAAAACGGAAATCTTTTTGCCGTAGGGGCGACCCCCTGTGGTCGCCCGAAAAGCCTTATTATAGTTGAGATAATTTTTTAACATTCAACTTTATCGATATGCTCAAATCCTTCATAAAATTATTATTGAAGGATTTTTATCTATGTCACCGTAGGCAGTATTGGACAGACACTGTCTATATATTTTTTGCCGCCGCAATATTTTGATTTTTTTGAGTGTCACTTTTTTTCAAATAAGCTATTATATCATCTATAGTTTCGACGGGTATAATTTTTATATTCATTTTTTCATATCTTTCGCAGTAATTATCTTTAGGTATTATTACCGTGTCCGCACCTGCTGAAATTGCTGCATTTATTTTTTCGCTAACACCGCCCACAGGCAAAACATCTCCTTTTATTGAAAGCTCACCTGTCATTGCAAGTTTATTAGGGACACATAAATGTGTAACGACTGAATAGCACGCTGTAAACATTGCAATTCCGGCAGACGGCCCATCAACGGGCATACCTCCGGGAATATTTATATCTGTATCAAATTCAAAAATATATGTCCCCAATATTTTTTTTAAAACGGTAAGAACATTGTTGACAGCTGTTTTTGCCGTGCTTGTTCTCGTCAGTGTCACGGAGCCTCTTTTAATTGTTTCGTTTTCGGTTATTCCGCCGCATCGAATTGTTCCGATTTTATCGGATTTTGGTGTGATTTCGGCTTCGATAGGTATAACGGCTCCGCCGCCTTGCTGTGTTACCGCAAGAGCGTGAACCTTTCCGATGCTTTCGCCGTCGGATACTGTATAGCTGTAAACAGGTGAATAATGACCGCTTTCCAAAATCCATTCTATATCTTCTTTTTTTGCGGTTTTTCTTTTTTTCAGGGAAAGGAGGGAGGAAAGTGTTTGCAAAACCGAAACAGCATCACGCCCGTTTGAAACATACATACAAATTAAATTTTTGCAATCCGAATCCACATTTATATCAAGCTTTTTTAAAGCGTTGTCGATTATCTTGATGATATCTTCTTTTTTTAGCGGATTGAAAAATATTTCCGTACACCTTGAGCGTATGGCGGGAGGAATTTCCTCGGGACTTCTTGTTGTTGCACCGATTAGACGAAAATCCGCAGGAACACCGTTTTGAAAAATGTCGTGTATGTGGCGTGGGATTTTTTTGTTTCCGCTCGAATAATAAGCACTTTCAAATTTTACGGTTCTGTCTTCAAGAATTTTTAAAAGACGGTTTATTTGAATATTCTGCAATTCGCCGATTTCGTCTATAAATAAAATTCCACCGTGTGCTTTACTGACAGCACCCTCTTTCGGCTGCGGAATGCCTGCGGAGCCGTAAGCTCCGGCACCCTGGTAAATCGGGTCGTGAACGGAGCCGATTAAAGGGTCTGCAACACTTCTTTCGTCATACTGCATTATGGTTGCATCAACCTCAACAAATTTTGCATCCCTTTTGAATGGTGTACCCTCCGATTTTTTCGCAAATTCCATTGCAACTCTCGATGCGGCGGTTTTCCCGACACCGGGAGGCCCGTAGATAAGAACATGTTGCGGATTTTTGCCGCAAAGGGCGATTTTTAAAGCTTCTACTCCGTTTTCCTGACCGATTATTTCGTCAAGAGATGAGGGACGGGTTTCTTCGGTAAGCGGTTTTGTGAGAGAAATTCGCCGCATAAAATTTAAGCGTTCCATAATATGACGGGAATCTTCGTTAATTCCGCTTTTATCCTCCTTTTGTCCTCTTAATTGTGTCAGAAAATATAAGCCTATGATTATTGTAAAAAACATTTGAGTTATTAACATAATTGATGTAATCATTTTTAAAACCTCTTTTTTTGATATCTTGCTTTTATTTTGAAAAAAACAGCTGTTTATTATTCCGAAATGAGTAAATTCCCAAAATAAGTAATAAAACAAAAAATCAAGGCATATAATGATTATGAGAATAAAAAAGGGGAGAGATACATATGAAAAAAGTAATTATTTGTATTTTAACACTTGCACTATCGGCAATTTTGTGCGGAAATATTATGAGTAAAGGGGACACAAAAAATATTAATGCGAAAATTTATTATGTTGATCATTCTATGCTTAGGCTTATTCCGATTGATGTGAATTTTTCCAAAACCACAAAAAAGAAAGCGGCGGAGAAAATGATAGAAAAAATCATTGACGGACGGGACGAAAATTCAAAAATACTTCGGGTTATTCCGAATAAAAAGGGATGTATGAGCGTTGAGGTTAAAAAGAATACAGCCGTTGTTGACATAAAGGAAAGTTTTTTAAAAGAACAGCCCGAAAACAAGGTTCACGGGCTGTTGGCAATTTATTCCGTTGTTAATTCGCTCTGTTCCATAGAGGGAATAGATACGGTTAAATTTTTTGTTGACGGAAAATCGGAAAAGGGCTTTGTTTCGGGACTTGATATGAGGGAAACATTTATTCCCGACTATTATTTTTGATTTTTGTTTCGATAGGTGCAGAAGCAAAAGTTATATCCGCCCTCAAAAAAGTTTTCGGAGGTTGCAGCAAGCTCCCAATTGTCGTCCTCATCCAGATTTGGCATAAATTTTTCCGCATCACACACATCGTCGATTTTTGTTATGAGTGCTTCGGAGCAATAGGGAAGAAAGAGTTTGTAGATTTCTTCTCCGCCGCAGATAAATGTTTCTGTTTCGGGGTGCTCTTTTGCATATTTTATCACATCCTCGGCATTGTTTAACAAAACAATATTTTCAGCCGAATAGTTTTTATTCCCGGATAAAACAACATTTGTTCTGTAGGGAAGAGGCTTTGATGACGGAAAGGATTCAAGAGTTTTTCTTCCTATGACGATAATGTTGTTTTTTGTTGTGTTTCGGAAAAATTTTTTATCCGACGGGATATCGTACAAAAGGTCGTTTCCCTTTCCGATACCCCAATTATTGTTGACTGCGGCAATTAATTTCATACTTCTCTCCTTATATTGCAATTGGAATTTTTTTCGTTAATTCGTGATATTTATAATCCTCAAGCTTAAAGCTGTCCGGTGTAAAATCGTAAAAGCTTTCTATGGATTTGTCGATATTGAGCTTCGGAGCAACATACGGCTCGTTTGAAATAATTTCTTCAATTGCCGGAATGTGGCGTTCGTATATGTGAGCATCGGCAATAACATGAACAAGCTCTCCGGCTTCAAGACCGCTGACCTGTGCCATCATCATAAGTAATGCGGAATATTGAACAACATTCCAATTGTTTGCGGCAAGCATATCCTGCGAACGCTGATTCAAAATGCCGTTTAATGTTTTGCCGCTGACATTGAAAGTCATACTGTATGCACAAGGGTAAAGTCCCATTTCCGAAAGGTCGGAATGATTGTATATATTTGTCATAATTCTTCTGCTTTGAGGATTATTTTTAAGGTCGAACAAAACTCTGTCAACCTGGTCAAATTCACCCTCGGGATATTTGTGCTTTATTCCGAGCTGATAGCCGTAGGCTTTTCCGATAGAACCGTTATTATCCGCCCACTGATCCCAGATATGAGAGGAAAGGTCGTGAATATTGTTGGATTTTTTCTGCCATATCCACAGAAGCTCATCAACGGCACTTTTCAAATAAGTTCTTCTTAATGTCAAAATCGGAAATTCTTCTTTCAAATTGTACCTGTTGACAATGCCGAATTTTTTGATGGTGTATGCAGGTGTGCCGTCCTCCCATTTCGGGCGTACATCGCAGTCTTTGTCCCAAACACCGTTTGCAAGAATTTCTTTGCAGTTTTCAATAAAGATTTTGTCCGCTTTACTCAAATTTATCAAACTCCTTAATGCTTTTTTAAGCTTAAGTTAGTGTATCACATTCAAAAGTTCAAGTCAAGCCAAAAAATTCAATCATGAAAAATTATTGGTGTTTTTGCCGTATTATCGTTGAATATTTTGTTAAGTATAGAAGAAAATGAGAAAAAGAGAAAATAAGACTTGATTTTATGACGAAAATGTATTAGAATATATATGAGTAAGAATATTTATCTGGAGTGATGGACAATGAAGAGTTTGGAATTTGATTATTCAAAAGCATCTGATTTTATCTCATGCGGAGAATTTGATGCGATGAAGGATTATGTTAAGGTAGCACACAATATGCTCCATAACAAAACAGGTGCGGGAAATGATTTCCTCGGATGGATTGATTTGCCGCAGGATTATGATAAGGATGAATTTGCAAGAATAAAGAAAGCGGCTGAAAAAATCCGTTCCGACAGCGATGTTTTGGTTGTTATCGGAATTGGCGGCTCATATTTGGGAGCAAGAGCGGCAATCGAAATGCTTACAAATTCTTTTTATAATGCAATCGATAAGGAAAAAAGAAAAGGCCCTGCAATATTTTATGCGGGAAACAGCATAAGCTCAACATATTTGGCAGAGCTTTTGGAGGCTGTTGACGGAAAGGATATTTCGGTAAATGTTATATCCAAATCGGGAACAACAACCGAACCTGCCATAGCTTTCAGAATTTTCAAGGAGCTTCTTGAAAAGAAGTATGGAAAGGAAGAGGCAAAGGGTAGAATTTATGCAACTACAGACAAGGCTAAAGGTGCATTGAAAACTCTTGCCGATGAAGAGGGATACGAAACATTCGTTATTCCGGATGATGTCGGCGGAAGATATTCCGTTTTGACAGCTGTCGGACTTCTGCCTATTGCCGCCGCAGGTATTGATATCGATGCAATGATGCAGGGTGCAAACGATGGAAGAGAGGAATATTCAAATCCGGAGCTTTCGGAAAATCCTTGCTATCAGTATGCGGTTGCAAGAAACTTGCTTTTACGCAAGGGTAAAAATGTTGAAATGATGGTTAATTTTGAACCGTCACTTCATTATTTCGGTGAATGGTGGAAACAGCTTTACGGCGAGAGCGAGGGTAAGAACAATAAGGGAATATTCCCGGCTGCCGCTGATTTTTCAACAGACCTTCACTCAATGGGTCAGTATATCCAAGAGGGTATGAGAATGTTGTTTGAAACAGCTGTTTTGGTTAATGAGCCGAGAAAAGATATTGTTATCGAAGAAACAGAGGATAATATAGATAAGCTTAATTTCCTTGCGGGAAAAACGCTTGATTTTGTAAACAGAAAAGCATCGGAGGGTGTTTGCCTTGCACATACCGACGGCGGAGTGCCCAACTTGATTGTAAGAATCGAAAAGCTTGATGCTTACAATTTCGGAAAGATGGTATATTTCTTTGAAAAAGCGTGCGGAATTTCGGGATATCTTCTCGGAGTAAATCCGTTTGATCAACCGGGTGTTGAAGCATATAAAAAGAATATGTTTGCACTTTTGGGCAAGCCGGGCTACGAAAACGAAAAGGCAGAGCTTGAAAAAAGATTGGGAAAATAAACGGCACAGCCGATTATTAATAAATTAACAAGGAGGAGATTAATATGCTAAAGCTTTTAATCGGAAAAAAAGGAACAGGAAAAACCAAGGTGTTGATTGACAGCGTTAATGTTGCGGCAGGCGAAGCACATGGGAATGTTGTGTTTATAAGCAATGACACCGGAAGAAATATGTATGATATAAACTCAAAGGTTAGAATGGCAGATACATCTGAATTTAAAATCGATTCTTGGAAAGAGTTTTTGGGATTTATATGCGGAATAATCAGCAGCAATTTTGATATTACAAATATTTATGTTGACGGAGTTTTGAAAATCGTTGATAACACACTTGACGGTTTTGAAGAATTTTTGTCTGATGTGAGCGAAGTCAGCGAAAAATTTAATGTTGATGTTATGATTTCAGTAAGTATGGATGCGGACGATGCTCCGGATTACATCAAAAAGTATGTGAAATAATCTATTGATTTGAAAGGACAGTTATAAATGCAGTACCAAAGTACAAGGAATAAAAACCTGTCGGTTTCATCGGCACAGGCAATAAAAAAAGGTCTTTCCGATGAGGGAGGTTTGTTTGTTCCCGAAAGTATTCCGTCAATATCGCTTGATGAAATCGAGCAAATGGCGGATATGACCTATAACGAAAGAGCATATGCGATACTTCGCAGATTTTTGACCGACTACACCGAAGAAGAACTTATGGATTGTGTGAATAACGCATATACAAAGGAAAAGTTTGAAACAAGCAGTATTGCACCGGTGTATAAGCTTAATTCTTCACAGTATTTTCTTGAATTGTGGCATGGGCCGACCTGTGCATTCAAGGATATGGCATTGCAGATTTTGCCTCATTTTTTGACAAAGGCAATGAAGAAAACCAACGAAGAAAATGATGTAGTCATTCTTGTTGCGACATCCGGTGACACCGGAAAGGCGGCTCTTGAGGGATTCAGAGATGTTTCGGGAACAAGAATAATAGTTTTCTACCCCGACAACGGTGTCAGTGAAATTCAAAAATTGCAAATGGTTACACAAGAGGGAAACAATGTCGGAGTTGCCGCAGTTAAGGGTAATTTTGATGATGCACAAAACGGCGTTAAAAAGATTTTCACCGATGACGGATACAAAAATGAACTTGCAAATAATCATTTCAAGCTTTCAAGTGCAAATTCGATAAATTGGGGAAGATTGGTTCCGCAGATAATTTATTATTTTTCTAGCTATGCCGATATGTTGAAAGGAAACGAATTAAAGGTCGGAGATAAAATCAATGTGGTTGTTCCGACAGGTAATTTCGGAAATATTTTGGCGGCATATTATGCGAAGAAAATGGGTTTGCCCATTGCAAAGTTGATTTGTGCTTCAAATGAAAACAATGTACTTACAGATTTTATAAATACTGGCATTTATAACAAAAACAGAGCTTTTCATACAACAATTTCTCCGTCAATGGATATATTGATTTCAAGCAACCTTGAAAGATTTTTGTATGATATTTCGGGATGTGACGACAGCCTGGTAGCCGATTTAATGAAAAAATTGAATACCGACGGAGTGTATGAAGTTAATCCTGATATGAAACAGCAAATTGAGGATTTGTTGTTTGCAGGGTGCTGTGATGATGAAAAAACAAAGGAAACAATAAGTAAGTGCTTTAAAGAATACGGTTATGTTATCGATACCCATACGGCTGTTGCAAAGGCAGTCCACGATGAGTATATCGAAAAGACCGGAGATATCACAAAGACTGTGATTGCATCGACTGCAAGCCCTTACAAGTTCTCACAGAGCGTTCTTATCGCCTTGGACGGATGTGCAAAAGTTGCCGGAAAGGATGAATTTGCACTTTTGGATGACTTGTCCGAAATAAGCGGAATGAATATTCCTAAATCATTGGCAGAGCTTAAAAATAAGAGCCGCATATTTGATGTGGTTTGTGAAAAAGAGGAAATGCCTCAAGTTGTCAACGAAATGTTGAATATTTAATTGTAAAGAGAAAGGGATGTGAAAAATTATTTTTTGCATCCCTGTTTTTTTAAGGAGAGAAAAATGGAAATCTGCAATAACAGAGAAAAATGCTGTTGCTTCACGGGTCACAGACCGCATAAGCTGGCAATTTCGGAGAGAGAAGCAAAAAAACTTCTTTCGGATGCTGTTGATATGGCTGTGGCAAACGGATATACCACCTTTATTTCGGGAATGGCACAGGGAATTGATATGTGGGCGGCAGAGGTTGTTATTGAAAAAAGAAAATCAGATCCGACAATTTTTTTGGTATGTGCATCGCCGTATCCTCAAATGGCTGACAGATGGCAGGAATGGGAAAAGACAAAGTTTAAAAGAATTATATCATCGGCGGATGAAGTGAATTATATTTGCGAACACTACACGCCATATTGTTTTCATGCAAGAAACAATTGGATGGTTAATCACAGCTCATTGGTTATTGCGGCATACGATAATGAGGACGGAGGAACAAAAAACACTGTTCAATACGCATTAAACAGCGGAGTAAAAGTAATAAATATATTTGTAAATTCGCAAATAAAATAATGTATTGAATTTAAAATGTCCGCAAAAATCAAGCTGTATTTAACTCTTTTATCAACTCGTTTATAGTTTCAATTGAATCTTTTTATTATGCACTGTTGGGGTGTGTATAGTAAACTTTTGTTCTGTTTTATCAAGTTCTTTTATGACACAATATAGTTATTTGCTTTTTATCTTTTTGATGATTTGTTCCCTTGTTATGCTGTTGTATCGGATTTTAGACCAAATCTCACAAATGTTTTGAATTGTAATTTTTGTGTTTGATTTAGACTTTCCAATTGTTTTCAAACGAAAATTTGACAAATTTTTTGAAATATTGTATAATATCTTGGGTGAATTATAAATTAATGTTAAGAATAAATTTATGAGGTATAAAAAATGGCGAAAAGAAAAGAAGAATACGGTAACGAAAGTATTACCAGCCTTAAAGGTGCCGACAGAGTAAGAAAAAGACCTGCGGTAATATTCGGCTCGGACGGAGTTGAGGGTTGTTGTCATTCGTTTTTTGAAATTCTTTCAAATTCTATCGATGAGGCAAGAGAGGGATACGGAAATCTGATAGAGGTCACAAAATTTTCTGATGGTTCTATCGAAGTTGCGGACAAGGGAAGAGGTATTCCACTCGATTACAACGAAAAAGAGCAAAGATATAATTGGGAACTTGTCTTTTGTGAGCTTTATGCCGGAGGAAAGTATAACAACAATGACGGCGGAATGTATGAATACAGCTTGGGACTTAACGGTTTGGGTGCTTGTGCGACTCAATACAGCTCCGAGTATATGGATGTGTGCGTAACAAGAGACAAAACTGTTTATTCGCTTCATTTTGAAAAGGGTGAAAATATCGGGGGATTAACAACCTCGGAGGCTAAAAACAATAAAACCGGAACGGTTATAAAATGGAAGCCTGACAAGGATGTTTTTACCGATACAAATATTCCGACAGAATATCTTTGTGATGTGTTGGAAAAGCAGGCGATGACAAATGCCGGACTGAAATTTATTCTTTATGTTGAAACTGATGACGGTATTCAAATGAACGAATACTATTATGAAAACGGTATAATAGATTATTTAAAGGAAAATGTCGGCGAAAATTCAATGACTTCGATTGAAGTTTGGGATGCCGAAAGAGTCGGACGGGACAGGGAGGATAAACCGGAATACAAGGTTAAAATGCAGATTGCATTCTGCTTTTCACAAACGGTCAATCTTCTTGAATATTATCATAATTCAAGCTGGCTCGAACACGGCGGTTCGCCGGATAAAGCAGTTAAAAATGCATTTGTATATGCGATTGACCAATATTTAAAAAGCAATTCAAAATATAACAAAAACGAGTCTAAAATAACTTTCGGAGATGTTGCGGATTGCCTTGCATTGGTTATCAACTCATTTTCAACACAAACAAGTTATGAAAATCAAACGAAAAAAGCGATAAACAATAAATTTATTCAAGAGGCTATGACAGAATTTTTGCGTCACCAGCTTGAGGTTTATCTCATTGAAAACAAGCAGGATGCGGAAAAAATTTCGAATCAGGTTCTTATCAATAAGCGTTCGAGAGAAAATGCAGAAAAAATAAGAGTTGATGTCAAAAAGAAGCTCACATCGACAATGGATGTCACAAATCGTGTTGAAAAATTTGTCGATTGCAGGAGTAAGGATAAGAGCATAAGAGAAATATATATAGTTGAGGGTGATTCGGCATTGGGTTCTTGTAAGCTTGCAAGAGACCCATCTTTCCAAGCGATAATGCCGATAAGAGGAAAGATTCTCAACTGCTTGAAAGCCGATTACGCAAAAATATTTAAAAGTGATGTAATTCTTGACCTTGTCAGGGTTTTGGGATGCGGAATTGAAATAAACACAAAGCATAACAAAGAGCTTGATACTTTTAATTTGGATAATCTTCGCTGGGATAAGGTTATTATTTGTACCGATGCGGATGTTGACGGATTTCAGATAAGAACTCTTGTTTTAACTATGATTTACCGTCTTATGCCGACGCTTATAAACGAGGGAAAGGTATATATTGCCGAATCGCCTCTTTATGAAATAAGCATAACCAAAACAAAACGAAAAGGTGAAAAGCTGTTTGCCTATTCGGACGGCGAAAAAGAGGAAATTATTGCAAAGCTTAACAGCGAGGGACTGACAAAGGATAAGGATGATTTTGATATAAAAAGAAGCAAGGGTCTTGGTGAAAACCAGCCGGATATGATGAGCTTGACAACAATGCATCCTGCAACAAGAAGACTTATTCGTGTAACTCCGGAAAATATTGAAAAAACCGCACAGGTATTCGATGTTTTACTCGGAGATGACATTAACGGCAGAAAAGAGCATATTGCGAAGAACGGAAGTCTTTATATGGAAATGCTTGATTTGAGTTAAATTTTTGATTATGGGAGAAAGAGTATGGCGAAGAAAAAGAAAGAACCGGAAGTGATAATTTCGGCACCTATAGAGGAACAGCCGATTTGCGAAACACTGGAAACAAATTATATGCCTTATGCAATGAGTGTTATAATTTCCCGTGCAATTCCGGAAATTGACGGATTGAAGCCTGCGCACAGAAAGCTTTTATATACAATGTATAAGATGGGCTTGCTCGGCGGCAAGCTCACAAAATCGGCAAATGTTGTCGGTCAGACAATGAAATTAAATCCGCACGGCGATGCTGCGATTTATGAAACGATGGTGCGTCTTACAAGAGGAAACGAAGCACTTTTACATCCATTGGTGGAGTCGCAGGGAAATTTCGGTAAGCAGTATTCCCGTGATATGGCTTATGCCGCATCAAGATATACAGAGGTTAGGTTAGAGCCTATTTGTAATGAGTTTTTTGCTGATATCAACAAAAATACGGTTGAATTTATAGATAACTATGACGGAGAACTGAAAGAGCCGGTTTTGCTCCCGGTTGCATTTCCGAATATATTGGTAAACCCAAATCAGGGAATTGCGGTTGGTATGGCAAGTAACATATGCTCTTTTAATTTGAGAGAGGTTTGCGATGCAACTATTGCCGTTATGAAAGATAAGGACACGGATTTGACGGAAATGATGCCGGCTCCGGATTTTTCGATGGGAGCACAGCTTCTTTATTCAAGAGAGCAAATGCGTGAAATTTACAGGACGGGAAGAGGAAGCTTCAAGCTTCGTGCTGTTTATAATTACGATCAAAAGAACAATTGTATAGATATAACGCAAATTCCTTATTCGACAACAAGTGAAGCGATTATCGGCAAAATCGTAGAGCTGATGAAAGCAAACAAGGTTAAGGAAATATCCGATGCGAGAGATGAAACGGGACTTGACGGGTTTAAAATAACAATCGATTTGAAGAGAGGAACGGATCCGGATGCGTTGATGCTGAAGCTCTTCAAATTGACACCGCTGGAGGACAGCTTCAGCTGTAACTTTAATGTATTGATAAAAAATTCGCCTGCTGTTTTGGGAGTAAATGAAATTTTATCGGAATGGGTAAATTTCAGAATGGAATGTATCAAAAACAGCTTGAAGTTTGATATAGACAAAAAAAGTGAAAAGCTTCATCTCCTGACGGGTCTTAAAAAGATTTTGATGGATATTGACAAAGCGATTTCAATTATCCGACACACCGAGAGGGAGGAAGATGTTGTTCCGAATCTTATGTCGGGGTTTGAAATTGACAAAATTCAGGCAGAATATGTTGCGGAGATAAAGCTTCGCTATCTCAATAAAGAGTATATTTTAAACAGAACCGCAGAAATTGAAAAGCTTATAGATGAAATCGATTCCTTAACAGCAACGCTCGGAAGTGATGCAAAGGTTAAAAAGCTTATCGAAAAACAGCTCAATGCAATTAAAACAAAATACGGACAGGACAGAAAAACAATTCTCGTGAGCGATGATGAGGTTGAAGTTTATAACGAAAATAACTATATTGAGGATTATCCGCTGACTATATTTACGACCCGTGAGGGATATATTAAAAAGGTCAGTGCAAATTCACTGAAATTCACAACCAACGACCACAAGCTGAAAGAAGATGACGAGGTTATTCAACAGATTGAAACAACAAATATCAGTGAGTTGCTCTTTTTCTCCGATAAATGTGTTGTTTATAAAATGAAAACATATGAATTAAACGATTCAAAGGTGTCGGTTATAGGAGATTATATCCCCGGAATTTTAGGTCTGGAACAGGGAGAAAAGATTTTATATACTGTTGTGACGAAAGATTATTCGGGAAATATGCTTTTCTCCTATGAAAACGGCAAAATGGCAAAAGTTCCGTTGTCGGCATATGAAACAAAATCCAACAGAAAGAAGCTTGTCGGTGCTTATTCCGATAAAGCCGGAATTGCCGATATAAAGTGGCTGGGTGAAGAATGTGATATTGTTGCATTGGCGGATAACAATAAGATGATTTGCGTAAACACGGAAAAAATACCGCAGAAAACAACAAAATCAACCCAGGGTGTACAGGTTATGAAATTGACGAAAAAGGGTGCAAAACTTGTGAAAGTTCTTTTTGCAAAGGATGCTCCGATTGAAAATTTGAAGAAATACACGACAAAAAACATTCCTGCGGCAGGCAGTTTTTTGACAAAGGATGAAGCACAGTCCAAACAGATGTCTTTGTTTGAATAAAATTTAACGGAGGACAATTATGGAAAATAAGGTTAATATTTTGGGAGTAAATATCGATAAAGTAAGCATTCCGGAAGCTGTTGATAAAATATTTGAGATGCTTGACGAAAGAAAATGCCACAGCGTATTTACACCAAATTCGGAAATAATATTGAATGCCTATAAGGATGCGAAATTTGCGGAGGTTTTGAACAGTGCCGATTTGTTGACAGCTGACGGCATAGGCGTTGTTTACGCATCAAAAATTCTTCGCAATCCGATAAAGTCGAGAGCGGCAGGATATGATATAGCTTGCGGAGTTGTTGATAAAATTTCCGAATCGGGACACAGACTCTATCTCTTCGGTGGAAAACCGGGAATTGCTGAAAAAGCAAAGAAAAAAATTGAGGAACAGTATCCGTTCATTCAAATCGTGGGAACAAGAAACGGATATTTTACCGATGATGAAAGTCAAAGGATTGTGAACGAAATAAACAGCGTCGGTGCGGATATTGTTTTTGTATGTTTGGGAGCACCGAAACAGGAAAAATGGATATACGAAAATAAGGATAAGGTTAAGGCAAGAGTTATGATGGGAATCGGCGGAAGTCTTGATGTTTTTGCCGGAGAAGTGGAAAGAGCACCTGAAATCTGGTGCAGACTTGGCTTGGAATGGCTGTACAGGCTTATAAAAGAGCCTTGGAGATTTAAGAGAATGTTGGCTCTTCCAAAATTTGGTCTCACTGTTTTGTTTAAGGGAGAGAGATACGGAGGCGAAGAGGACTGATGGGCATTTTGATTGCGATTGACGGTGTGGATGCAAGCGGAAAAGAAACGCATACAAATATGCTTTACGAAAAACTTAAAAGTGACGGATATGATGTTATGAAAATATCATTTCCAGCATATGAAAGTCCGTCGTCGGAGCTTGTGAAGATGTATTTGTCCGGAAAATTCGGGGAAAAGCCGGAAGATGTGAATGCATATGCCGCATCGAGTTTTTTTGCCGCAGACAGATTTGCTTCATACCGCATACAATGGAGAGAATTTTATCAAAAATCTGACTCTGTCATAATTGCAGACAGATATACTTCTTCCAATATGATTCATCAGGCAAGCAAAATAGAAGATATTTCGGAAAAGAACAAATTTTTGGAATGGCTGTTTGAGCTTGAATTTTCGGTTTATGAAATACCGAAGCCGGATATGACGGTATTTCTGGATATGCCTGTCGAATATGCAAAAAAGCTTATGCAAAACCGTGAAAATAAGTTTGATAATACCGAGGTTAAGGATATTCATGAAAGAAATTTTGAATATCTTGAAAGAAGCTATCAAAATGCGTGTCATATAGCAAAGAAATTTTCTTGGAAGCATATTATGTGTGTGAATGATAACGAAATACGACCGATAGATGAAATAAATTCGCAGATATACAGCGAGGTTAAAAAAATAATGGGCAATGATTAATGCCTGTTATTTTTTTGCTTTTTTTGGGGTGATTTGTATTGCTTTACATAATTTTTTGTGATATAATTTAAAATGTATTATTTATTGAAACCAAAAAAGGAGATTTTACAATGAAACAATTATCACTTATTCTTATCGGCGGCGGTGACAGGGGAAGCTGTTATTTGAAATATCTTGACACAAACCCTGAAAAATTCAAGCTTGTCGGCATTGCAGAGCCTGTGACTGAAAAAAGGGAATTTTTGATGAAAAAATACAATGTTCCCGAAAATATGTGCTTTGAAAGCTATGAGGAACTTTTGAATATGCCTAAATGTGCGGATATTGCAATGATTTGCACACAGGACAAAATGCATTATGAGCCTGCGATGATGGCTATTGACAAAAAGTATGACATTTTGATGGAAAAGCCTATTTCAACTTCACCGCAGGAGTGCTACAAAATATATGAAAAGGCAAAGGAAAACGGCGTTAAGAGCGTTGTTTGTCATGTGTTAAGATATACACCGTTTTATAAAGCATTGAAAAAGATAATCGATGACGGAAAAATTGGAGAGGTTGTCAATGTTGTTCATACAGAGGGTGTGGGAAATGTACATATGAGCCACAGCTTTGTCAGAGGAAACTGGAGAAATGCCGAAGAATCTGCTCCGATGATTCTTGCAAAATGCTGTCACGATACAGACCTTTTCCAATGGCTTATCGGTGATACTTGCACAAAGGTGCAGTCATTTGGAACACGCTCGTATTTTTGCGAAAGCAATAAGCCGGAGGGAGCACCGAAGCGTTGTACCGACGGATGTCCTCATAAAGACACTTGTTTTTACTATGCACCCGACCTTTACAAAATCGATACTGCGGAGGTTAAGCATTTCAGAGCTATTGCGGCAAATAAGTTTGAGCCGACAGATGAAGAGGTTGAAGAGTCTTTGAAAACATCTCCTTACGGAAGATGTGTTTTCCAATGTGATAATGATGTTGTTGACCACCAGGTTGTGAATATTCAATTCGGTGAAGGAAAGCTTATGACTCTCACAATGTCCGGCTTTAACAAGGGCGGAAGAGAAACAACCATTATGGGAACGAAGGGCGAAATTAAGGCGAATATGGAGGATCAATCCATTGTTCTTTATGATTTTGCAACAAGAGAAACATCTCAAATATACAGCCCTGACGAAGTTTTGGATCAGACAATAGCCGGTGGACACGGCGGCGGAGATGCCGGATTGATGGCAGATTTGTATGATTATATTGCATTGGACAAGCCGTCAAATTCGATATCCGATTTGAAGATTTCATGTATGAGCCATTTAATCTGCTTTGCGGCAGAAAAGGCAAGATGTGAGAACATCACAGTCGATATGGATGAGTTTATAAAGTCATTATAAAAACTGCCGTAAATACGGCAGATTGTGTCGGCTTTCGGCAAGGAATATTCCTTGCCGAAAACTTTGCACAGCAAATAAAGATATTTAATGGAGGGTGGATGCAGCTTTGTTAAAGCTGCCTGTTTTATGAAAATTTTTCAACCAAAGATATTGGATACATTTAAAAATTATTCATTGAAGAAGTTTTCTTCCGATTTGATTGCCGGAGTTATTGTTGCAATAATAGCACTTCCGCTTTCGATTGCGTTGGCGATAGCGTCGGGCGTTGCACCGGAAAAGGGACTTTACACAGCAATTGTTGCCGGATTTATAATTGCTTTTTTGGGAGGAAGCAATGTTAATATTTCCGGACCTACAGCCGCATTTGCAACGATTGTTGCCGGAATTGTGGCACAGTATCAAATAAGCGGACTTGTCATAGCAACGATTATGGCAGGAATTATGCTGATTTTGATGGGTATTTTCAAATTCGGTTCGCTGATAAAATACATACCGCACACAATAACAACGGGATTCACATCGGGAATAGCACTGACAATTATAATCGGTCAGCTGAAGGATTTTCTCGGTTTAACATTTTCGGCAGGAACAAATGCCGTTGAAACGATGGATAAGCTTTCGGCTGTTATAAATTCAATCGGAACAATTAATTGGCAAGCGGTTTTGGTTGGCGTAATTGCAATGACTGTTTTGATCGTGTGGCCGAAAATAAACAAAAAAATTCCCGGCTCTTTAATAGCGGTTATTGTGGGAATTTTGATTGTTAAGCTTTTTAGCGTAAAGGTCAACACAATAGGAGATTTATATACAATATCAAATGCCGTGCCGAAGCTTGCTGTGCCGCAGTTTGAACTCTCGGCAGTAAGAGAGCTTGTTCCGAGTGCATTCACAATTGCAATTCTTGCGGCAATTGAGTCGCTTTTGTCTTGTGTTGTTTCGGACGGGATGATTGATGATCATCACAATTCAAACACAGAGCTTATTGCACAGGGTGTCGGAAATATTTTTTCGGGTTTGTTCGGCGGAATACCTGCTACGGGAGCAATTGCAAGAACGGCGGCAAATGTTAAAAACGGTGGAAGAACGCCTGTTGCCGGAATGGTGCACGCTGTTGTGCTTTTATTGATACTTGTTGTTCTTATGCCTTATGCCGCATGGATTCCGATGCCTGTTATTGCCGCTATATTGTTTATGGTTGCGTATAATATGTGCGAATGGAGAGAGTTTGTGAAAATTTGCAAAACCGCACCGAAGAGCGATATAACAGTTTTGATTTTGACATTTGTTTTGACGGTTGTTTTTGAACTTGTTACGGCAATTGAGTTCGGTATGATTGTTACAGCTGTTTTATTTATTAAGAGAATGACGGATGTTACGAGAATAAGAACTTGGGTTGATGAAACTGTTCCGAATGATGAACGACTGAAAACAATTCCCGAGGGAACACAAGTGTTTGAATTTGACGGTCCTATGTTCTTTGCAACATCGGATGTTATTTCATCAATTCCGGTTGCACAGGATACAAAGGTTGTAATCTTACGTATGAGAAATATTCCGTCTTTGGATATTTCTGCACTGGATGCGTTGAAAAAGGTTTATGAAAAATGCAG
Source organism: uncultured Lachnospiraceae bacterium (assembly GCA_964530315.1). GTDB lineage: Bacteria > Bacillota > Clostridia > UBA1381 > UBA1381 > RGIG1988. The sequence goes on along the minus strand of CAZGZZ010000002.1, from coordinate 45,461 downwards.
AGAAAACGATATAACCGTATTGTTCTCTCATGTGAACAAACAACCGCTTTCCGTTATGAAAAAATCGGGATTTTACGATGAGGTGGGCGATGTATGCTTTATGAACAACATCGATGAAGCTTTGTCGTTTGCCGAACAGGCAGTAAGATAATATTAATTATAGGAGGATATAAATATGTTAAAAGGAATTCCATCAATTATTTCACCGGAGCTGTTAAAGGTTCTTTGCGAAATGGGTCACAGCGACACAATTGTTATTGCTGACGGAAACTTTCCGGCAGAATCAATGGGTAAGGATGCTGTTGTAATCCGTGCCGACGGTCACGGAGTGCCTGAATTGCTTGAAGCAATTTTAAAGGTATTTCCGCTTGATACCTATGTTGAAAATCCTGTGTCGTTGATGCAGGTTATGCCCGGCGACAATGCAAAAACTCCGATTTGGGATGTTTACAAAGAAATTGTTGCAAAGGAAGATGAAAGAGGCAACAAGGTTTTTGCCGAGGTTGAAAGATTTGAATTTTATGAGCGTGCAAAGAAAGCTTATGCAATTATTGCTACCGGTGAAACCGCAATTTATGCAAATATAATGCTTCAAAAGGGCGTTGTTGTCGAATAATTCTTGACAAAAAGAATTTTTTGGTGTATAATGAAGAAAAATGAATATTAGGGGGAGCTTTTAGAAAGGCTGAGAGGGAATTGAGAATTCCGACCCATGAACCTGATACGGATAATGCCGGCGTAGGAAGTATATTTTATATTGACTAATAAATCGGTGGAGCTCCCCGTTGATGGAGCTTCTCCGATTTTTCATTTTTCAAAATTAATTTGGGAGTTGATAATATGTCAAAAACAAAAAAAATAACACTTTCGGCATTGATGGTTTCATTGTCGGTTGTTCTTGTGCTGATTTCAAAGCTTATTCCCGCACCGTGGATGCAGGGAGGATCAATAACATTTGCAAGTATGGTTCCTGTTATAGCGGCATCGATAATGCTTGATACAAAATGGGGAATAGCCTGCGGGATTGTATTTTCTCTTATTCAGGTGATGACCGGCTTCAATCCTCCACCGACACAGACTTTTGTTTATTTTATTCTCGTTATTTTACTTGATTATGTTGCGGCGTTCGGCGTTCTCGGTCTGGCAGGAACATTTTACCGTCTGATGAAAAAGAAGGCTTGGGCAATACCTGTCGGCGGAATAATTGTCACAATGTTGAGATATGTATGTCATATTGTTTCGGGTGTTCTTATTTGGGGAGTTTATGCCGAAGAGGAACAGGGCGTTTTTGTATATTCGCTGATTTATAACGGGTCGTATATGATACCCGAAATTGTAATAACGGGGATTGTTCTTGCGATTATTTCAAAATTCATACAAGGACAGGCGGAAAAAAATTAATCGAAAAAGGTATTTTCCACCTCATCAGTCACCTATGGCGACAGCTTCCCCGCAAGGGGAAGTATGAAAAACAGCATAAAAACAAGCCTTCCCCCTTGAAGGGAAGGTGGGTTGCAAAGCAATTCGGATGAGGTGTTTTTCTGAAATCCAACTTTATCGACACGATCAAGACCGCAGAAAATTCTGCGGTCTTTTGGCTTATAATATTCTTATTTTTGTGTTTCGTCTCTGTCGGACAGAGGTAGATACGGTGTATGTTTTGCAACATTTTTGTATGCAGGTCTTATTATCTTTCCCGCATTCATAATATCTTCGACACGGTGTGCACTCCAACCGGCAATTCTTGCAATTGCAAAAATCGGTGTGTAAAGCTCAAGCGGCAATTCGAGCATACTATATACAAATCCACTGTAGAAATCGACATTTGCACTGACAGCTCTGTTTCTCTTTTCTTTGAGTAGGTCGGGTGCGATTCTTTCAACCGTTTCGTAAAGTGCAAGCTCATCGAGCTTATCCTTTTCGGCCGCAAGCGGTTCAATCATTTTTTTCAGAATCTTTGTTCTGGGGTCAGAAATTGTATAAACTGCGTGACCTATTCCATAGATAAGACCTGATTTATCAAATTCTGTTTTGTTGAGAATACCTTTGAGATAATTTCTAACCTCGTCCTCATCTGTCCAATCCTTAACCTTCTCTTTCATATCGGCAAACATTTGAATAACCTTTTTGTTTGCACCACCGTGTCTCGGACCTTTGAGAGAACCGAGGGAAGCGGCAATAGTCGAATATGTGTCGGTTCCTGATGAAGAAACAACATGGGTTGTAAAGGTTGAGTTATTTCCGCCGCCGTGTTCTGCGTGAACAACCAAACAAGCATCAAGAAGCTTTGCTTCGAGAGGTGTATATTTTTTGTCGGCACGAAGCGTATAAAGAATTGTTTCTGCGGTCGAGAGCTCTTTTGGAGGAGTGTGGATGAAAAGACTTTTTCCGTATTGGTAATGTCTGTGTGCCTGATATCCATAGACGGATAGGAGCGGAAAAATCGAAATCATCTGCAAGCATTGACGCAGAACATTTTCAAGTGATGTATCATCGGGATTTTCGTCATAGGAATACATAGTCAAAACGCTTCTGGCAAGTGTGTTCATCATATCCTGAGATGGAGCTTTCATGATTATATCACGCACAAAACCTGTCGGTAATGAACGATATTCAGACAAAAGATTTGTGAAATCCGCCAATTGCGTTTTGTTCGGAAGCTCTCCGAACAAAAGGAGATACGATGTTTCTTCAAATCCAAATCTGTTATCGGCTGAAAAACCGTCAACAAGTTTTTCAATATCGACACCGTGATAATAAAGCTTTCCCTCACAAGGAATCATTTCACCGTCATCGATTGTGTAGGATTTAACCTCGCCGATTTCGGTAAGACCGGTCAAAACACCTTTGCCCTGTCTGTCACGCAATCCTCTTTTGACATCATATATATTATATAATTCGGAATTGATAACGCCGTTTTTAAGACATTTTTCGGTCAAAGCAACAATTTCGGGCGTTATTTCCGAGAAATTTTTACCGCTCATAATAAAAAATCCTTCCTGTAAAACTATTTCATACTATTGTATCATATATTCGGTAATAAAACAATAAAAAAAGTGCTTAAATTTATCAGCTGTATAGACGCTTTTTTATAGAAAATGACAGAGAAAGCGCCAAAGTATGCAAATTCACATATCTGTCAAGCATAGATTTTGCCAAAATAGTTTGTTCCAATGCGACAATCGGAAAATTGTTTTTCATCTTAAATGAAAGATTTTTTAATTCGTCTTGCAAATCTGTATTTATAATTAAATGCGAACAATCACTTTGAATCAGCATAATATCTCTTAAAAAGCCTTGCCAGAATTCTATTATCAAAGCGGCGTTTTCGCTGTTATTTTCCATAAATTCACACACTGTATATGCCGAAATTTTGTGTCTTGACATAAGGGGAATAAGCATTTTGAAGCTTTCGGAGCGGATGGATTCGTAATCGGGATTTTCAATTATTTTTTTTATCTCGTCCGGTGCTCCCGATGTAAGTGAATAAAGAAGCTCAGATTTATCGGAATATTCGGGATAGTGAGTATCGATATATTTTTTTGCGGTACTCTTGTCAACAGCGGGAAATCTTACTGTTGTACATCTTGATAAAACGGTCTGCAAAAGAGAGGCTTCACCCGTTGAAATTATGATAAAAACAATATATTCTGGTGGCTCTTCAAGAATTTTCAAAAGACAGTTTTGAGCAAATTCGTTAAGTTTTGATGCGTCGGGAATAATATAGACTTTTTTTGATGACTCAAACGGTCGGATATATGCATCGCTGACAATTTCTCTTGCCTGCTCCGCCGAAACGACCTTTTTGTCCGTCGGCTTGACATAGATGATGTCAGGGTTTGAGTGGTTTTTTGCTCCGATGCAGGCAGGACAATTTCCGCATGGTGCGGTTTTATTGTTTTCGCACACCAAGGCGGCGGCAAACAAATCAGCCGCTTCAGTCAATCCGACCCCCTCCGGACCGGAAAACAGATACGCCTGTGCGTTTTCGCCGCTGTGCACCGTATTTATAAGCTCTTTTAAAATTTCCTCGTGAAATATTTCGTAACCGTACATAAAGATAACTACTCCTGTTTTTACTTATGTATATTTTAATACATTTAACTTTTTTTTGCAAGTATTATTGCACTTTTTTAAATAATGTTATATAATCTTAACACAGGAAAAAGTAAAAGAACAATTCGGAGGGGTTTTTGTTTTAAATATTTTGCACAATTGACGAATTATGAAAGGAAAAGAAAGAATGAAAGAAATTTTAAAATCGGGAAGTGCGGAACTCGGATGCGAGCTTTCCGATATACAAACAGATAAATTAATAAATTACGCAAGGCTTTTGACCCAATGGAATGAGAAGATAAATCTGACCGCAATAACCGATGATTTTTCGATTGCGACAAAACATTTTTTGGACAGTATGAGTGCAATTCAAACGGGATTTGTTGAGGGAAAAACGATAGATGTCGGATGCGGTGCGGGATTCCCGGGGTTGGTTTTAAAAATTGCAAAGCCGGAAATTGAATTGACATTGCTTGATTCGCTAAACAAAAGAATTAATTTTTTGAAAACCGTATGCGAAGAGCTGGAAATTGACGGGGTGAATTTTGAACATTCAAGAGCCGAGGACGGAGCGAGAAGAATGAGAGAGCAGTTTAATACGGTTGTTTCGAGAGCAGTTGCCAATATGAGTGTTCTTTCGGAGCTTTGTATTCCTTTTTTGAAGGTCGGCGGAAGATTTTTGGCATTGAAAGGACCTCTTGCACAGCAGGAATTAAAGGATGCACAAAGAGCGATTACAATTCTCGGAGGTGAGGTGGAGGATGTTTTTGATGCACATATACCGCATACCGAACTCAATCATAAGATAATAATTGTGAAAAAAGTAAGACATACTCCGATGCAATATCCCAGAAAAGCCGGAATTGTGACAAAAAATCCTATCGACAGTTGTTATAATTTGAAAGAAATCAAAAAAAAGAGATAAGACTGCTGTTTTGTGTCGAACGGTTTTTCTTCCGTTTCAAAAAAAGATGTGATATAATCATATTCGTAAAGCGGACAGAGCATAAAATGTCTGGACTCCCATCAAGGCAAATACATATGCTCATATACCGCTTTATACCTTCCACCACACCGAGCCGCAAACGGTCGGGAGCAAACAGGCTCCCGACATCTGCGGTAAATAAGAGAGGAAATGAAAAATGAATATGATTGAATCGATAAAAAATACAAAAAAGAAAGTTCAGGTTACGGAAATTCCGATAAGTGCAATAAAACCGAATCCAAATCAGCCAAGAAAATTTTTTGATGCGGCGGCACTTCGTGAGCTTTCCGAATCCATTATTCAATACGGGGTAATTCAGCCGATTACCGTCAGGAAGATAAGATGCGGTTATGAAATTGTTACGGGAGAGAGAAGGCTTCGGGCATCACAGCTTGCCGGGCTTGAAACAATTCCGTCGATTGTCATTAATGCCGACGGTGACAAATCGGCAATCTTGGCACTTTTGGAAAATCTTCAAAGAGAGGATTTATCTTTTTTTGAAATTGCCGAGGGTTATCAGCGGCTTATTAAGGAACAGGGAATGACACAGGATGATATTGCAAAAAAGCTGGGGAAAAGTCAGTCAACTGTGGCAAATAAAATAAGATTGTTGAAGCTTACACCGATTGTGCGGAAAATTATAAGGGAATATTCTCTGACCGAACGCCATGCCCGTGCTCTTCTGACCCTTGACCCGGAAAAACAGCTTATTGCCGTAAGGAATATATGCGACAATAACTTAAATGTCCGCCAGAGCGAAGAAATGATAGCGGATATGTTAAGGGAGAGGGTTAAGAAAAATCAAACAATTAAGGTTAATGAAATTCATGATATTCGGCTCTTTACAAATACCGTGAAGCAAGCGGTTGAGCTTATGCGAGAAAGCGGTGCGGATGCACAGATGCAAAAGAACGATTTTGAGTGGGGAGTGGAATATATCATAAAAGTTATAAAGTGAGATAACGGAATCGCCCAAAGGCGGTTCTTTTTCTTTGAACCAAAATCAAACATTTTTTTGATTTTCTTGAACCAAAATCGCATTGCTATTTTAAATTGTTTGATGTATAATAAGGGTAGATAAATAAAAGGAAAGGTGATGTTTTGTGAAAAGAAAGGTTATAAGTTTATGGCTGTTGACGGTTTTTATAATAAGCTTTTGCTTTACACCTGTAATGGCTGACGAGAATGTAAAGAATCCATATGTGGAAAATGTCCTTGCAGATTCAAGTGATGCACATTGCTATACTCCAGACAAATCAAATCCCAAATGGCTTTGTCTTGGTGGTTTTGCGCTGCTGAAGGATATGGATTTCGGAGAAAAGGGTGCATCAAAAGTAAAGATTGCGATAGGGGGACCGGCAGGCGGAACATCTATGAACTATGTAAATGTTTGGCTTTATGACGGAGACTATCAGACGGTGAAAACACCGGAGTTGAGCGGATATCTTCATGACAAGGATACCGGGGCTGATATCGGAGAAAAAATTGCAACCGTATCAACGGGACAAAAAACTAACGGCTGGTATTCGCCGTCATACATAACCGTTGATTTGAAAAGGATTATTACAGGTAAGCACAGTATATACATTGCAAGTCCGACATCGGTTAATGTTTACAGTGTTGAGTTCATACAAGAGGAATTCAAGCCGTATGGAGAAAATGTGCTGGCAACAACAACCGATAAAACCTGCTTCACACCGGCGGCTCAAAATGAAAAGTGGTTAAGTAAAGGCGGTATTGCCGCATTCACAAATGTGGATTTTGGAGAGGTTGGTGCAACAAAGGTTAAGATTGGTATAGGCTGTTCGGGAAATTCACTGACTGCTGTCAGGGTTTGGTTGTATGACGGAGACCTTTCAACCGTTGAAATTGCCGATACATCCACAGCAAAATCGGGATATATTCATAATAAGGACACCGGTGCGGATATAGGAACAAATATTGCAACAATTTCTGCAGGACAAGCCGGTAACGGATGGTATTCTCCCAAATATGTAACTGTTGACTTAAATGAGACAATAACGGGAATTCACGGCATATATATTGCCGCAGCAGATGGAATTAACATATACAGTGCACAATTTATCGGACCGGAAATGCCGGAGGTGGAAAGTCCTGTTTATAACGAAATGAGCTTCACCGATACCAATATATTTACAATATCCGGTTATACAATAAATTCAAATAACATAGGAGGCTGGAACGGAAGCTCGTATGTAAAATTGAATGAAATAGATTTCGGTGAGGAAGCACCGTATTCTGTGACATTCAAAATTGACGGAGACAAAAGCTACAACCCTAACATATATTTGTGGGCGTTTGACAGCAATGTTGACACCTCGGGGTACAGGGTTTCGTTCGGAAATGTATTGGACAAAAACGGAAACAAAGTCGATTCAAGTTTGTATTGTGCGGCAGTTTTAAGTAATTTGCCAATTACAACTTGGAATGCAGAAACAACTATTACTCAAAAATTGTCAAAGAGCATAAAAGGCAAGAAAACTTTATTTATAGCTTCATCATCGGCACTGAATTTGAGAAGTATGAAATTTAACAGCAGTAACGGGCTTTTTGTAGATGTGGATTTGTCAAAATATGATGAGGAAAGCAAAAAGGTGTTAAACGACGGCTTGGATATGGGGTCTGCAATGACGGTTGTGGGAAATCCTGTTTTGAAAACAATGAACGGCGGCAGCAGAAATTATCTGTCCTTCCAAAAGAATTCGGGAATTAAGATAATTGATGAAAAGCTTACAAACAGCGATTCGATGACGGTTGAAATGTGGGCAAGAGTAAAAGAACTTAATAATGAAGGGATAAAACATATATTCGGTATTTCCGATGTGACAAGTAATAAACAAATATTCGGAGTTTATGAAAATAAAAATGATTTTGCTGTTTTGACCAACGGAAAAGAGGTTTCTGATTGCACAGCAGATATGTCGGACGAAAATAAAAAGTGGTCACATTATGTTTTCACAAAGAAATGGGATTTGGATAACAGTGAATGGGACTGTGTGATTTATGTCAATGGTGAAAAAACAGCGGAATTTTCGGATAAAGCCGAAAACAGAATCGAAGAAATAAATAATGTTTTGAGCGTTGCGAACAATTCGCAGTTTAACAATGGATTTTCGGGAGATATAGCAGAGTTCAGAGTATATGCAAAGGCAATCGGACAGGATACAGTAAAGAGCAAATACGAAGAGCGAGTTGAAGATTATCCCGATTATGATATAAAGGTAAATGCATATTCATATAATGAGAATGAAAAGAGTATTATATATAATTTTTCCGAGTCGGTGGATGTGTCATCGTCAAATGTGACGGTATTTGATTCCTACGGAAGAGCTGTGAGCGGTATGGCGAAGAGAGTTAATGAAACAACCGTAAAAGTATCGTTTCCATACGGTTTACCGTCGGATGGCGAATATACGATTGACTTTGAAAATGTTGTAGTGAAAAAGGACAAGTCAAAGAAATATTTCAGTGTTTTATTTGATGCTTCGGCATCAGAAGTTTGTTTGTATGATGTAATAATGACGGATGGATACGGAAATAAATTCGATAATTTAGATGATGTTTATACTGTAAAATTTTCTTACAAATCAAACAACACGGGAAAAGAAAGCATAATAACAACACAATATGCAAACGGAAAGCTTGCAGATGTAGATTTTCATTTGATTAAGGATGAGGATGTTTTAAAGATTAATCTTCACGATAAAACCGATGAAATGCGAATTTTTGTTTGGGATGCTTCAAATCTTTATCCTTATACCGAAAAAACGGTTTTAAAAAGAGGCGATAATTGGATACCTACCGAAAAGGGTTTGAGCATTTCGGGGGATTTTTACGATAATAGCGGAAACAAAATAACATATTTTGAAAATCAATCGGAGGTTTGTGCGAAGCTGTCATTGAGCACAAGTAATCCTATAGACGGATTGAAAGCAGAAATAAAACTTTCCGACGCAGGCAATGATACAATGCTTGACAGCAAAACGGTTGAATTTGATGTTGCCGGAATGGCAGAGGTTACTTTGAAAGCATCGGATTTTGCGAAGAGTGACAAAAGTGTGATTACAGCTTGTGTATATAAAGACGAAACGGTCTATTTCACAAAACAACTTGAATACGGTGACCCGTCAAAAACGGTTGATATTTTGCTTGTTGCAGGTCAATCTAATGCAATGGGACAGTATGCCGATGCAACCATAAGTATAAAGCCTGAAAGAGGCACCGTTTATTACGGAACAATGGGCAATGAGTCGCTTTCGGACGGTGAAATAGGTATGCCCGGAGCACTCGGAAAAACATGGCACGATGAAACTGGAAGAACCGTTTTGGTTGTAAAAGCGGCTTGGGGAGCAACAGGCTTCTCAAACAATACCAACGGATATTGGAATGTTGATTATGACAAGACATCGCCCAGAGATTGTTATGACACGGCAAAGAATATGTATAAAACGGCAGTAGAATCGGTTCTTGCAAACTCTGAATATAAGATAGGTAATTGTGTTTATTTCTGGCTTCAGGGAGAGTTGGAGAATGACAACAATTATAATGCGGAGCAATATACAGAACCGTTCTTGGCTATGCATAACGGATTTTTGACAGAATTCGGAACTGGTGAGAGTGCTATAAAGTGCGGAGGTATAATTCCTGTCAGAGCAAGAGTTAATCAGGGATATCCGTCAAATCTTATGCTCACCGGTCCGAGAATTGCTCACTATAATCTCGGAAAAACATATGACAGCTTGCAGGTTGTTTCGATAGCGTCGGAATATTGGTACAGTGATGATTCTGTTGCGAGCTGGTTCAAAAAGGAATACAGAAACAGAAAATATGAGGGTGAAACTATGCCGCTTACAATGGCTGATGTGTTGTTTACCGATAAGCTTCATTACAGACAACAGGCTCATAACGAAATAGGAAGAGAAGCGGCACTTTCGATGCTTTCATATTTAAACGGCGGAAAGTATGCCGATGGAATAAAGCTTGTGACACCGAACGGTCTTTGTGAATATAAAAACGGAGACAGCATTTATCTTTCGGGTGAGAGTGTAATTCCTATTATTGACCCGAAAAGCGGAAAAAAAGCAATATTTACGCTTTTGGACGATAAGGCGGCAACTATGGACAATTTTGGTGTTATCACACCGAAAGCGGCTCTTCAAAATGATTACACAATGCTTAAAGTGGCAGTGGAGGGACAAGAGGATATGACATTCAAAATTTATTCCGATATGGTTGATGAAAGCATAAATATAGCAGAAATTAAGGATAATAAGAATGCTGCATATACATTTGTTTCGGATGATGGACTCTATAGTTCCGTTGAGTTTTTTAACAGTGAATTTAAGAGACTTGATCTTTGCGGAACGGTTGCGTTGATTTCCGGCTGGGTAGGAAATCCGGGAGCAGGTGAGGGATATGATTACGGTACATGGGACAAATGGCGTGCATTGCTTGATGATGGTCGTTTTACTGTTTCAAATCATACCTACATGCATCCGACATTTGTAAATCAGGACAAGAGTGTTTATGAATATCAAATAAACAAGGGCTATGAGGTGCTGAAGAAAGAATTACCGAAACAGAAAATTTTGAGCGTATGTGCACCCGGAAATGCGGTAAATGATACTGTAAGAGAAGCAGTTTCGCAAAAGCATTATTCGCTTCGTGGCGGCGGAACGGAAAACTCATTGCCTATCACCGAAAAATCACTTTATTCTGTCGGATTTAAGACAGTGACAAACGAAACAACACTCGAAACGATGAATTTGTGGGTTGATAATGCAATTTTTTCAAACAAATGGTTGATGGAAATGTGGCACGGAGTTGAAGATGAGGGCTGGAGTCCTCCGTCAAAGGCTAACGCAACGGCACATTTTGAATATGTGGCACAAAACAGAGATGATTTGTGGATAGCGGATTGGGATGATGTTATCACATATACATTGCAGAGATTAAACTCAAAAATTACGGTAACGGAAAAAACGAATACAAAAATGGTTGTTGAGGTAACAAATTCTCTTGATAATACTATTTTTGATTCGGAATTGACACTAAATGTCACACTTCCCGATGGTTGGGAAAATGTTAATGTCAGCGTGAATGGTGATGAAAAAGATTTTTCTGTTTCAAACGGAGTGCTGACACTCAATATTCCGAAAAATAACGCAACGGTAATAATAAGCTTGTAAGAAAAAAACGAAATGCGGGAAAATCCGCATTTCGCTTTTTTTGTGAAATAAATTGATTTTTGTGAATGTTTGTGTTATAATGAATTCATCAAAGATGAAATTGTAGCTAAAATCCTCCCTTTAGGTAAGGGAGGCTCTAATAATCGCCAACTTGACGCAAACATACATCAGACTTGAAAACAGGAAAGGGGATATTAATATGTATAAAATAGGATTGTCAACATTTTGTAACGCAGGAATAATAGACAGACAGTTATTTGAAGCATACCGCAATGCCGGAATTGAAGCGATGGAAATTTCAGCACCGTCAGATGCTTATGAAAACATAAATTATGAACAGCTGGAAAAGTTGTCGTTACAAACGGGTATAGAACTATGGTCATATCATTTACCTTTTGGACCTTTTGACAAAATAGACATTTCAAACAGAGAAACATATAAATACACAATTGAATATTTCGGAGAATTGATAAAAAAATCTTCACAAATAGGTATAAAAAGATTTATCATTCATCCGAGCGGTGAACCGATAGATGATGGGGAACGCAGTGAGAGATTGCAATGTGCAAGGGAAGGACTTGAAACTTTGGCAGAAACAGCAAGGAAAAACAATGCAATTATTGCTGTCGAGGATTTGCCGAGAACCTGTTTGGGGAAGAATTCCGACGAAATTGCCGAGCTGATAGGAGATAATGATAATTTGAAGGTTTGTTTTGACACAAATCATCTGCTTGGTGAAGATCCTGTTGAATTTATTCATAAACTCGGTAAAAAGATTATTACAACGCATATCTCCGATTATGATTTTGTGAATGAAAGACATTGGCTTCCGGGTGAGGGAAAATTAAATTGGAATGATATTTTAAAAGCATTAAATGATATTGAATATGATGGTGTTTGGATGTATGAAATAGCATTTGCCTGCCCGAAAACCATTATACGAGACAGGGACTTGAACTGTGACGATTTTGCAAAAAATGCAAAGGAAATATTTGAAAAAAGAAATATTACGGTCATCTCACAACATAAAGAAAAATTGGGAATGTGGGAATGAAATCGGATATGCAATTATGACTAAATACTAAAAATAATGGAGAATGAAAAATGGAGAATTGGCTTAAAAATGCAGTCGTATATGAAATATATCCGCAATCTTTTTATGATGCGAACGGTGACGGAATAGGCGATTTACAGGGAATTGTAGAAAAGCTGGATTATATAGAGGGAATGGGATTTACCGCAATTTGGTTAAATCCGATAAATTCGAGTACATTTCGTGATGCGGGATATGATGTGACCGATTTTTATGATGTTGCACCTCGTTACGGAACACTTGAAGATTATAAACAGCTGTGTGAAGAGGCACACAAGCGTGGAATGAAGGTCATTTTCGATTTGGTTGCAGGACATACCTCAATAGAGCATCCGTGGTTTATAAAATCGGCAAAGGCAGAGAAAAATGAATATACAAACCGATATATCTGGACAGATGATACTTTTGATAATGATGAGGGAATAGCAGGATACAGCGAAAGAAACGGAAATTATATAACAAACTTCTTTTGGAGTCAGCCGGCACTAAATTACGGCTATGCACATCCCGATCCCGAAAAGAAATGGCAACTGCCTGTAACACATCCCGATTGTGTAAGCACAAAAAATGAATTGAAAAATATTATTGCGTTTTGGATGGATTTGGGTGTTGATGCTTTCAGAGTTGATATGGCACAATCGCTTATAAAAGGTGATGATAACGAAAAAGAGACAAATGAATTGTGGCACGAAATTCGTGATTTTATGAAAAATAAAAATCCTGATTGCTTGTTGATATCAGAATGGGGTATTCCGACAAAGGCTATAAATGCAGGTTTTGATTTGGACTTTTTGCTCCATTGCGGAACATCTGCATATACCTCACTTTTCAGACACGAAAGAGGACGAAATACAACAAGATTATTTGTGGGACACAGCTATTTCAACAAAGACGGTAAAGGCAACATAAATGAATATTTGGATAGATTTGTTTACGACTTGAAAAATGTTGAAAATAAAGGATATATCGGACAAATAACGGGAAATCACGATATACCCCGAATTGCATATGGCAGAACAACGGAAGAAATAAAAGCCGTAATGGCATTTTTGTTTACAATGCCGGGTGTACCGTTCGTTTATTACGGTGATGAAATAGGAATGGATTATATAAAAAATCTGCCGTCAAAGGAGGGCGGTTATAACCGTACCGGTTCAAGAACACCGATGCAGTGGAACAAAGAAAAGAATTGCGGATTTTCCGAGAGTGATGATATTTATTTGCCAACTGACAACCCGGAGAATGCTCCGAATGTTGCGGATCAGGAAAAGGATGCGAACTCTTTGTTAAATTTTGTGAAATGTCTGATTAACTTGCACAAGTCGAATGAATGTTTGTGGGCAGATGGAAAGTTCAATGTTTTAAGAGTGGGATATCCGTTTGTATTTGAAAGATATGACGGTAAAAATAAAATAGTGGTTGCTATTAACCCGTCAGAGTACAGCTATAATGTAACTTTGCCCGATTTTGAAGAGGTTCTTGTAAATCAAAATGTACAGGTGAAAGACAATTGTGTCGAGATGAATGGAGTAAGTGTTCTTATAGCCAAAGCTTGAGAGTGAGATATAAATTCAAACAAAAGGAGAAATTATTATGAAAAAAAGAATTTTATCGGCATTAACAGCGACAGTTATGCTGACAGTAAGTGTGAATGCGGTATTTGCACAGAACAACGGAAACGGTGTCAAGGCACTTTCAACGAACTCAAAAATTTACATTGACGGAAAGGAAACTGCGTTTGACGCTTATAACATTTATGACAACAATTATTTCAAGCTCCGTGATATTGCGAATGCGATTTCGGGAACAAGCAAGCAGTTTGATGTTTCTTGGAACGAAGAGGAAAAAAGTGTTAGCTTGATTTCCGATACACCATACACAACGGTTGGCGGAGAAATGGTTTTGGGCAACGGTACGGAAAAAAACGCAGTTGACGGTGTTGGCGGAGTTTATGTTGACGGCGATTGGGTTGAAATGAAAGCTTACAACATTGAGGATAATAACTATTTTATGCTCCGAGATATCGGAAAAGCTTTTGATTTTAATGTGTATTGGGACGGAGATACAAACAGTGTAATGATAGAAACCGATATGCCTTATATAGGAGAGGATTCTTTGACTGAAGAGGACATCAAAAAGCTTGCGGAATATGCCGAATATGCATTTAGTGTTCCGAAATACGCCGAATTTGAAGATGTTGCGGATTTTGGGGCTATAAACGATATCCAAGCGGAACAAACAATTGTGAAAAATTCCGATGTGGGAGAAGTTTTTGTTTATTTTTACAATAAGGAAGATGTTACACAAGCAATGATTGACAGATATTATGTTGAGTTGATAAAAACATACACATATATGTCACCGATAACTGAAGAAAATGAAAAAAACAATACAGTAAACTTTATAAATTACACACCGAGAATAATAACAACAATGCAGGATGATGAATATTTTGCGGTCGGAATAACAAAAGATGAACTGCCTGAAGAAGCGGCACAGAAAATGCTTGTGACTGCGTTTGAGTGGACTTCAAACTTTATGCAGGCAGACAGCTCGGAAACAGCGGAATAATAACAAGGGGTGCATAGTATGCTTCGGTATTTTACGGCAGGAGAAACACACGGCAAATGTTTAACGGCGATAATTGAGGGTATGCCGTCGGGAGTTAAAATAGACATAAACAAAATAAACGATATGCTGAAAAGACGCCAGCACGGCTACGGCAGAGGCGGCAGAATGACAATTGAAACCGACAGAGCGGAAATTTTGTCGGGTATAAGAGGCGGATACACAATAGGAAGTCCGATTGCAATAAAAATTGAAAACAAGGATTGGGCTGCATGGGAAAGTATTATGGGCAGTGAGGAAGCAACAGAACAAAGATGCGTCCATGCTCCCAGACCCGGACACGCCGACTTAACGGGCGGACTGAAATATAATCACAGAGATTTGAGAAATGTTCTTGAAAGAGCAAGTGCCAGAGAAACAGCCGCAAGGGTGGCTGTCGGTGCGGTTGCAATTCAGCTTTTGGAACAGTTTGGAATAAAACCCGATACACACACCGTAAATATCGGAAAGATATATGATGATGTGTCATCGGTTGATGATGCTTTTTATGAAAGGGCACTTGTATCATCTGTTGGATTCGGGGATAAGAATTCGGAAAAAATGGCAGAAGAATATATTGATGAGGCAAAGAAAGCAGGGGAGTCTCTTGGTGGAGTTGTCGAAACGATATATAAAAATGTGCCGCCCGGATTAGGAAGCTATGTTCACTATGACCGCAAGCTCGATGCACGACTTGCAATGGCGGTTATGAGTATTCAAGCGATAAAGGGCGTAGAAATAGGAAAAGGATTTGAATGTGCAAAAGATGTCGGTTCAAAAATTCACGACCCGATTGTCTATGGTGAGGATTTTTCAAGAACAACAAACAATGCCGGTGGAATTGAGGGTGGAATGTCAAACGGAGAACCGATAATTGTCAGAGCGGCGATGAAGCCTATTCCGACACTATATACACCGCTTGACACTGTTGACATCGACACGAAAGAGCCTGTAAAAGCATCGGTTGAGCGTTCCGATATATGTGCGGTTTATGCTTGCTCGGTTGTGCTTGAGGCTTGCGTGGGATTTGAAATTGCGTCGGCGTTTTTGGAAAAATTCGGCGGCGACTGTATGGAAGATATAAAAAATTCTTATGAATTTTATATAAAAAGAATAAAAAAATATTAAAAAAGGTTTTGACGGGAAAGATATGCTCTGACCCGGAAAAGGAGGAAAAAATGTATAATCCGAAATCATCAAAAGCAGAGGAATTTATTTGTCATGAGGAGGTTTTGGCAAGTCTTGAATATGCCGAAAACAACAAAAACAATGCCGGCTTGATTGATGAAATTCTCGAAAAGGCAAGAAAAAGAAAAGGACTTTCCCATCGTGAGGCGGCTGTTTTGCTTTCCTGCGAAATTGAGGAAAAGAACAAGGAAATTTATGCACTTGCAGAACAGATAAAGAAAGATTTTTACGGTAACAGAATAGTTATGTTTGCACCGCTTTATCTGTCAAACTATTGTGTAAACGGATGTGTTTATTGTCCCTATCATATGAAAAACAAAACAATTCCGAGAAAAAAATTAACGCAGGAAGAAATCAAAAGAGAAGTTATTGCATTGCAGGATATGGGTCACAAAAGACTTGCAATCGAAGCGGGGGAAGACCCTGTCAATAATCCGATTGAATATATTCTCGACTCGATTAAAACGATTTACAGCATAAAGCATAAAAACGGAGCTATAAGAAGAGTAAATGTCAATATTGCCGCAACAACGGTTGAAAATTACAGAAAACTTCGTGATGCCGGAATAGGAACATATATTTTGTTCCAGGAAACATATCATAAGGAGTCGTATGAAAAGCTTCATCCGACAGGACCGAAGCATAATTATGCTTATCACACGGAAGCGATGGACAGAGCTATGCAGGGCGGTATCGATGATGTCGGTTTGGGAGTTTTGTTCGGACTTGAAATGTATAAATACGAATTTTCTGCAATATTGATG
The DNA here is from genome assembly GCA_964530315.1 of uncultured Lachnospiraceae bacterium. Taxonomy (GTDB): domain Bacteria; phylum Bacillota; class Clostridia; order UBA1381; family UBA1381; genus RGIG1988. Next base: position 28,559 of record CAZGZZ010000002.1, on the reverse strand, counting down.
CACGCAGAGCATCTTGAAGCCGCTTTCGGAGTTGGACCTCATACAATAAGCGTTCCGAGAATAAAAAGAGCGGACGATATCGACCCCGATACATTTGACAACGGAATCGATGATGATACATTTGCAAAGATTGTTGCGTGTCTGCGAATAGCCGTTCCATATACGGGAATGATTATTTCAACGAGAGAAAGTCAACAGTGCAGAGAACGAGTTTTGCATTTGGGAATATCTCAAATCAGCGGCGGTTCAAGAACAAGTGTCGGAGGCTATGTTGAACCGGAACCGGAGGATGAAAAATCGGAGCAGTTTGATGTTTCGGATAAGAGAACTCTCGATGAGGTAGTGAATTGGCTGATGAAAATGGATTATATTCCGAGTTTCTGCACGGCTTGTTACCGTGAGGGAAGAACAGGTGACCGTTTTATGAGCCTTTGTAAATCACAGCAGATTTTGAATTGCTGTCATCCAAATGCATTAATGACACTTAAAGAGTATATTGAGGACTATGCATCGGATGATACAAGAAAAATCGGAGATGAGCTTATTTTAAAGGAAATAAACAACATTCCGAGTGAAAAGGTGAAGGGCATAGTTCTTGAAAGGCTTGATAAAATTAAAAACGGTGAGCGTGATTTCCGTTTTTAATGGTATATGAGATAAAGCTTTATAATAAAATGATTATGAGTTCGCCGCCTTTTTGGCGGCGGATTTTGCTGAAAGAAAAAATGAAAGGACGGATTTTTTTATGAAGGTAGTATTGTTAAACGGCAGTCCGAAGCAGAATGGATGTACTTATACAGCACTTTGTGAGGTTAAAGAAGAACTTGAGAAAAATGGAGTTTCGGCGGAAATTCTTCACATTGGTACAAAGCCTATAGGAGGATGTCTCGGATGTAAGGCTTGTGTTAAGCTCGGAAGATGTATTCAGGAGGATTCGGTTAATGAATTGGCGGAAAAATTCATCAATGCCGACGGATATGTGTTTGGTTCGCCCGTGCATTATGCATCTGCATCGGGCGGAGTGACGGCATTTCTTGACAGAATGTTTTACGCTTACGGCAAGAATTTCTCCGATAAACCCGGAGCGGTTATTGTAAGTTGCAGAAGAGGCGGTGCGAGTGCCGCATTTGACCAATTGAATAAATATTTCACAATTTCAAATATGCCGATAGTATCGTCGCAGTATTGGAATATGGTACATGGAAATACGCCGGATGAGGTAAAAAAAGACCTTGAGGGTATGCAGACAATGAGAACTTTAGCAAAGAATATGGCATGGCTTTTGAAGTGTATTGAAGCAGGAAAAAATGCCCAAATATCAAAGCCCGAAAGAGAAGAAAAAGTAAGAACAAACTTTATACAATAATCGATATTTACAGCCTCCGTTGCTTGACATAATCGTATTTTTGTTATATAATTAATGTATTCCGAATATAAGGAGATAACAAATGGCAAATATAGTAGGCGTAAGATTTAAAGCGGTGGGCAAAATTTATTATTTTGACCCGCTGGATTTTGATATAAAAGAGGGAGACAGAGTTATTGTCGAAACAGCAAGGGGCATTGAAATCGGAACGGTTGTTTTCCCGGTCAGAAATGTTGATGACGAAGAGGTTGTAAAGCCTTTGAAAGCAGTTATGCGTGTTGCAGATGAAAAAGACCTTGAAATTGACAAGTTTAACAAGAAAAAAGAAAAGGAAGCGTTCAAAATTTGTCTCGAAAAGATAAAGGAACACGGACTTTTGATGAAGCTTGTCGATGTTGAATATACATTTGATTCTTCAAAGGTGCTTTTTTACTTCACCGCTGACGGAAGAATAGATTTTCGTGAGCTTGTTAAGGATTTGGCGACGGTTTTCAAAACAAGAATTGAATTACGTCAGATAGGTGTTCGTGATGAAACGAAGATTATGGGAAGCGTCGGTATTTGCGGGAGAGGTATTTGCTGTTCGCAGTTTTTGGGCGAATTTGAGCCTGTTTCGATAAATATGGCAAAAAAACAGAGTTTGAGTCTAAATCCGACAAAGATTTCGGGAGTTTGCGGACGCTTGATGTGCTGTTTGAAATACGAGCAAGATTGCTATGATGAGCTTTTAAAGGTGACGCCGAGAAAAGGAGCTTTGGTTAAAACCCCTTACGGAACGGGAACTGTTGAACAGGTGAGCCTTTTGAGCGGTATGCTTAAGGTTAAGATTGAAAATGATAAGGAAAGCTCATATCAGGATTGCAAAGTGAGTGAGGTTAAGGTTATCAAAAACGGAAAAAATACTGACGACTCGGAAAAAGTTGATGAAGATTTGTTGAAAAATCTTGAATAATATAAAAAACCGTGTTATAATTGACACATAAAGGAATTTTATGTAATAAAATTTTTAGAGTCTATCGAATTTTGCGGTTGTGTGACCGTAGGGGTGACCCTATGTGGTCGTCCGAAAAAGAATAACAAAACATATAAATGAGTATTCTGTAAATCTTTAGTGTATGACAGGCGATATTACTCGAGATATGGAAAATAACAAAAATAAACGGAGAAACCAAAATGAAAAATTACATAAATGTGACAGACTATATAACAAAAAACGGTGATGTGTCGGATATATTGCAAAAAATTATTGATGAAAATCCAAACAGGACAATATTCTTTCCTGACGGAGAGTATGTGATTGACAAGCCGATATGTACACCTGCAGAACCGACAAAGAGCGTATCCATCAAATTGGCGGATTTTGCACATATCAAAGCCGGTGACAATTGGAACAGCGATGAAGCTCTTATAAAACTTGGCGGAAAGGATGCTTCAAATAATAATTATACTCCGGGAAGTAACTACGGCTTGGAGGGTGGTATTATTGACGGATGTGGAAAAGCCAACGGTATATCGATTGACAGCGGCAGAGAAACATATATAAGAAATTGTTCCGTAAAGAACACAAAAATCGGAATACATATAAAGTACGGTGCGAACAATGGTTCTTCCGATGCCGATGTATTGGGCGTGAATATTGTTTGTACCCGTGAGAAAGACTCAATCGGTATTTTGGTTGAGGGATGGGATAACACATTCACCAATATTCGTATTGCAAGAGCATTTATCGGTGTGAAGCTTTGTGCGTCAGGAAATATGTTGAGAAATGTTCATCCGTTGTATATTTACGGAAATGAAGAGGCTGATAATGCATATGAAGAAAGTGTCGGCTTTTACGATTGCAAGGGAAACAATTTTTATGATTATTGTTATTCCGATCAGCTTGCAACAGGATTTTATATTAAGGAAAGCCGTTCATCAATATTCCAGAGCTGTTTTAGCTGGTACTATAACCCGAACGGAAAGTTCCACCGTTCATTTTGTGCGGAGGGTAAATTCAATTCGGTCGTATCGAATTTCAAAGTCGGATTTCAACCTGACCAAAAGAACAATATTTTGTTGTCGGAGGGAGAAGAGGGCGGAAACGGCTGCATAGAAAATTTGTATGTAAACAGCACGATTTTATCCGATGATACATACAAAAAGTATCTCAAAGGAAATACAATTTTTTAATATGGAAAATTATATCCTGAAAATTTGCAAAAAACGGTGTCATCTAAATTAATTCACTGTTTTTATAATAAAATTATAAGCGACAAGGAGGTGTTTCGGAATGGCATATGCTATTAGTGAAGAGTGCATCAGCTGCGGTGCTTGTGCAGGTGAATGTCCTGTAAGCGCTATTACAGAGGGCGATGCTTCTTATGTTATTGATGAATCAGCTTGCATCGAATGTGGTGCTTGTGCCGATGTTTGTCCTGTAGGAGCTCCGCAACAGGCGTAATCGCTTTTATATGACAATAAAAAAACAGTCGTAAGACTGTTTTTTTGTTGCTTTATTTTGATTTTTTGAGTCCGTCTGAAAATGCTTTCGCAGTTTCGGGAGTTTCATTGAGCCAATAAGGACGGGCAACAGTTCCCTGCATTTTCTCTCTGGGGTCAAGGTCGGCACTGTTAAACCAAAATGCCATTTTGATATTTTTGTAATCATCGAGTCCGTCAAACATTTCGTTAATCCATTGAACTTTATCGCCGCCGACAGAGCTTGAAGCAAACTCGGTTATAATCCACGGGAAGTTATCATAGATGTGGTGATGCTTTTGCATAATATTGTCATATATTTCACGGAAAGAACGCCATTTTTCACCGTTTTCAACAGCATAATAAGAGCCTGTGTTATAACCTGTCACACCGAAAAGCTGTACATATTCATCACCCGGATAGAATGCCATTGATGCATTATATCCGCAGGGAGGAAAACTTTCATCGTTCGGGTTGAAAATCCAGATTGCATTGTCAACACCCTCGGATTTGAAAATATCATAAATTCTTCTCCAAAGAGTGACATAAATTTCGGGGTCATCGAGACAGGCGCTTGAACCGTAGCTTGTCCAATCTGAGTTCATTTCGTTGTTTAGTCTAAATAAAATCGGATGACCGATTTCTTTGAATTGACGAGCCATAATTCTGAAACGCCAATCATACATACCGTCAATAATGTCAAAAACGGGATTATAACCGTCTAATTCTTCATTCATAACGGTTGAGGTTTGGAGTGTCAACTGAATTATTTTTCCCTCATCATAAGCTCTCTTTATTCCGTCAATTGGCAAATCCTCGAAGAAATAGCGATATTCTAGCAGTGCATCGAATTTTGAGTCTAATTCTCCTTCAACCTTATAAATGTCTGTAAAGTCGTTTTTTACAACGCATAGAGGTTGATAAAGCCCCCACTTTGCAGAGGTTGAGATTTTCAGATTTTCATAGAATTCTTTTGTTTCATCCGACCAAAATTCGGGTATTTCGGGTTTAAAGTCGGTATATGTGCCGGATGTGCCCTGTACCTTTACACCAATATTGAATGAGTAGAGCGTTCTGTAAATATCATTCATTAATTCGTCGTTGTATTCCGGAGCTTTAAACATTATTCTGTAAAACATTGTGCTGTCGAGATAAATATAGCAATAGACATATGAATTATATTCGATTGTACTGTCGGGAAGCGGTGTTCTTGACAATGCAACGACCTGAATCCAGAAATCACCTATTCCCTCAACTGCATTTTTGTGGAGAGTTATTTTATTTTGCTCCATATATCTTTCATCGAGAATATATTTGTGAAGATAATCGTCAACGAATTTTTTTGTTTCGTCCTTGCTTTCGTAGGTGGAAAATTCTTTTGAAATGACAGCACTCATATCGTTACATTGAACTTTTATGTATTCCTGTGCAACTGAAAAATCAAAGACGGCATCTCTCGGAAAGCTTACCGAATATCCTCTTGAATGGTTTGTCATAATTTTGTTATTTCGGTTTATTTGAACCGTTTTAACATCATTTTTTTCGATTATTTCGTCGCTTATTTCATCCTGCTTGATGTTATTGACATAATATTCCGTGTAGTAGGGCTGATGATAAAAGATTTCGCACAGCTTTTCTACCATATAATATCTTATTTTGTCAATTGAAAATAACACTGTAAATGCCGATAAAATCAGAATTGCGGAACATATCAAGGCAATAATGAGCTTTGATTTTGATTTGATTTTCATATGTAATCCTCCGTGTGAATTATACTACATACAGATTATAACATAAATAATTTAATTATGCAATGTTAAAAGAATTTTTTTATCGGTGAATAACCTCCGGGTGATGAAGGAGCTTTTTTGATAACTCTCGTTTCAAAAATATCCTTTGCCGATAGTGTGTGTGAACGGTTAAATCTCGGAATTGGAAAGGAGTCGGGAGTTATCACCGTTTCTCTGCTTGAAAATGTTGTAAATCCCAATCCTGCGAAAATGTCGTTCAAATAATCGGTGTAAGCACCGTAAGGGTAGGAAAGGGAGGTGATTTTCTTTTGGCATATGCCCTCAAGAAATGAAGCATTTTTTAAAAAATCTTTGGCATAATCCGTTGGGTAAAGATTTTGAATTTTTTTCACATCTTTAAAAGAAAACAAATGGCAAAAATACGAGTGACTGCCGATTTCCGCACTTTTTGAAGAAGAAAGTTGAAAGAGCATATCCTTTGTCATATAGCCGTCAGTCCCGACATATTTTCCGATTACAAAAAATGTTGCACTTGCATTGTATTTTTCGAGAATGGGGAGTGCATATTTGAGGTCACTTTCATATCCGTCATCAAATGTTATGATACACACTTTTGAATTTGTTTTCATTAATTTTGATGCATCACTTGCACTGCACACGGTATATCCCAATTCGGTAAGATATTTGATGTCCTCTTCAAAATTTTGGGGAGAGGTTGTATATTCTCCGAATTCCTCTTCATTTTCCGAAAGCCTGTGATACATAAGTGAAAAGGAAGTATTTCTTTGGAGTGCAAGACAATCGGTAGTGGATAAGAGCAGAACGAGAATGATCAAAAGAGCCGTAAAAATTCTTTTTTTCTTCATATTAATCACTTTCCGTACTAAAAATTTAAAAGGGGATATGAAAAAAATTCAATCCCCTGCAAAAACAGGCTGTAAAAACAGCAGTTTTTACAGCCTGTCAAATAATCTCGGTTAATTAGTTGTTAATCCAAGAAGCTCCGCCAACATAGCCGGCATAGTTGCCCAAGTCGTGATCTACTCTTGAGATGCTTCCGATTTTAACATCAGCGTGTGCATCCTTCAACCAAGCCTGAACTTCTGTAGGAGTAACTTTGTAGTAAATATTTGCATACTCACCTGTAGGCATTCTGTAGATAGGTTCGCCTGTTACTTCATCAATAGCAAGCTTGCCGTCAACATACTTATACTCGATTACATTGTATGGATATGCCTTTTCAGCAAATGCATATTTCCATTCAACATTAGGAGTAGCCTTACCGCCTGTGTATCTGTAAATTCTTGGCAAGTCGTTGTGACCGTCGAAGATGATACCGTTGATAATCAAATACTGATAAATATTGTATGGTTCAGCCATTTCGTACATAACACCTGTCCATGATACCTGTCCGCCACCATAGATCAATGTGTCATAATCCCATTCCCAAGCGTCACCGTGCTTCAAATATTCAGCAGCAACATTCTTTGTAGCAGCATCGCCTCTGTAAGAAGGACCTGTCAAGTACTTAGAAATGATTGATGCAGCGTGATCTGCGATTTCTGCGTCAGAAACAACATATTCACCGTTAGCATCCAATCTTGAAAGGTTTTCATCGCTGAAGAATGTTCCGTCAACGATTTCTTTTGTTTCAGGATTGTAGTTGAATTCGTGAGCATCAACACCGAAGCGTGCATACATAGCAGCTACATCAGCAGATACCAATTTTCCTTCGTAGTCGAAAGGACCAACGCCGTACCACTTATAGTCTGTAGTAACAGCTGCGTTTCTTGTTGTAGGAACGAAAAGCTGTGAATCTACATAAGAGTTGTCGCTGTAATCCCATGTCCATCCGCGGTTAGGAATGTTTGTCTGTTGACGCTGATAGATGCGGTGTTCACCGTACAATTCCCAGAAATAATCTGCGAATCTTGTTTCCCACTGTGGGAAAAGGTTGTTGTAACGAGTAATCAACTGATAGTTGCCTTCGAGATAAAGTCTGTCATAACCTGCGTGAGGATATGCCAATTCGTAGCCTTCGGCAACCCATTTGATATCCTTGTTTTCAAGGGGAACAAACTTTGATTTGCTTGTAGATTTGCCGCCGATTACCTCGTTGTAAATTTTACCGATGTTGTTAAGATCGGTTGTGTCATAACCGCTGTTTACCCATTCTGCAGAAGCAGTAACTGATGAGAAAGCAGCGATAGCAGCAACGACTGCTGCAATCTTTTTGATTTTGTGCATTGCAATGCCTCCCATAATTTTTTTTGCAGTGTCACGGAACACAAAAACTCCGTAGCATCTAACATATCTTGAATTTACATTCAATTCATAATTGTTATACCATATATTTCCGCCATAATCAAGGTATTTTTTTTTTTTTGTTTATTATGCACAAAAATTTGTCAAAAAAATGGGTCGATATAGCAATATGACGAAAATATAATTTTTTTGTGAACAAAAAATGAACCGGATATTTTATCCGGTTCATTTGAATTTTTGTTATTTTCCGAGGTAGGTAAAATGCATATAATCCTTTGAGTAGGATGCCCCCCACGCATTTCCGCCCCAACGCCAGCCATACTTTGCAAAAGTCTTGACAACGATTGAATCCTCGGGGATTGAATAAGGGTCCTCGTAGGGACGCCAATGGCTTCCGGTTATCGGAGTACCGTCAGGCTTCACATAGTAGTTTTCTTCCCAATTTATGTCGATACAAGTTCCGTAGCTGTGCTGTGAAAGCTTGCCTGCGGCTGAATTTCTCCAGCAATATCCACCAGTATTTTTTATCGGGAATTGTGACGGGTCATTGTAAATTTCCGTGAATATCTGAACAACATCGTCCGCAAGTGCGGCATTGACTTCAAGCCACAGAGAAGATGAGATTTTTGAACCATCGGAATTCAATTTCCAAACAGGCACTTTCACGCTTTTCATATAGTTTGCCGCAACCTCTGCCGACTCAAAATATATTCCGTCGGGGAAAACTCTCTTTTCTTTTTCCGAAAGAGCTGAAGACTCTGTTGAATGTATAATTGAATTATCTACCGGAGTGTAGGTTACTTCCGGCTTTTGAACGGGTTGCGGTTCCGGTTCGGCACTTTCCTCTTTCGCATTTTGTTCGGTTTTTTTCATATCGTTTAAAATCTGTTGCCAATCAGGTGTTTCGGTAACAATTTCGTTTGAAACTTCTTTTTCCTCCGATTCCGGGAGTGCAACCTCTTCGGGAAGTTGTTTTTTTAGCTCTTTTGTGCCGATGACAATAGGTTTTGAGAATACCTGAACACCTTGAGATTTTGTGACCCCAAGATAGATAACATAATTTTCGATTCCGTCAAGATTTTCGTAATAATCGTTGATTGAAGTCACTGTCAACGGAATTGTAAGACACAATGCATCCGATTTGGGTGATTTTATTATAATGCTGTAGCCGTTAGCACCCACAACCGAGGGCCAGCTTGCAATCAGCTTTCCTTGTTTTATCGCTTCCGTATCAAGGGATTTGAATTTGGGGAGAGTATGCTCGGAGGTGTTGTTGATATATTGTGAATAAACACGGTCAAGCATACAAAAGGCTTGTTCTCTGGTTGCATAGTCGAGAGGAGTTACCTCCGATAAATCATTTCCTGTGATAATTTTGTAATCACACATTGCCGCCATATCGGAAAGAGCCCAATCTGCGGTTGTGTCAGCATCACGGTATTTTGCCGAATATGATGAAGTTTGTCCTTCATATTTATTGTAGCTGTCCGAAATAAGATTGAGAGTTCTGGAAATCATAACTGCGATTTCCTGTCGGGTTATGGGACTTTGAGGTTCAAAGATTCCGTCCCCCTTGCCGCTGACAATTCCCACCTTGTAGGCTTCAAGGACTGCTTTACAGTCGGTATCGGTAAAAACGCCTTTGTCTTCATCGGAAAGAACAATTCTGTTATCACATTTATATATGTTCATAATCAGTGACGAAAATTCTTCTCTTGTGATATTGGCGTTCATATTTTTGCTGACAATATCCTGCGTCAGTATTCCGTATGAATTAAGATTACTGAAGCTCTCTTCCGCCCACGGACTCAAATCTTGGGCATACACCGATGCCGATAAGCCGAGTGCGATAACAAGAGCCGGTATAAGTTTCTTCATATTAATACTCCTTGTTTTTCGCTGTTTTACTAAAAAAGGTTAACATAAAAAACGGCAAAAGTCAAGTAAATGAGTCAAGAATTAACAAAATAGCCCCCAAATTCACAATTTATTAACAAAAAAACCGATAGTTATTTACTTTTTCTTAATACGGAGGTAAAATAAGTGATGTATGATAATATCATAATAAAAACGGAGGGATTGAAATGAAAAAATATCCTTATACAGAATCGACAGATATGATTGTTTATGTTGAAAAGCCTAAAAAGAAGAAAAATAAGCTGTTGACGGCTTGTATATGCTCGGCTTTGATTTCAAGCATTGCCACGGCAGGAATTTTCGGTGCCGGAGCATGGATGTTCAAAAAAAGCGGAACGGGTTCAAATTCTTCAATAGTTATGTCCTCGGGAGATATAAGAACGCTTTCGACATCGGATACAAATTCGAATGAGCTGACAATTCCCGAAATTGCAAAAAAAGTCGGACCAAGTTGTGTCGGTGTTATAAATAAAACAAAAATAGAACCGCAAAGATTTTATGACCCTTTTTCAAGGAGGTACTATTATACAAGCGACCCTGACGATGAATCCCTTGTTGAACAAGGAAGCGGTTCGGGGATTATAATAAGCACAGACGGATATATTGTCACAAATGAGCATGTTGTTGAGGGTGCATCGGAAATTTCAGTTATTTTGAATACGGGAGAGGAATACACCGCAAAGCTTGTCGGTTCGGACGATAAATCCGATTTGGCTGTTCTTAAAATCGAAGCAAGCGGACTAACTCCGGCTATTCTCGGAAATTCTGAAAATCTTGAGGTCGGAGAGCTTGTTGTTGCAATCGGAAATCCTTTGGGACAGGAACTTTTCGGAACTGTGACCGATGGTATCGTAAGTGCATTGAACAGAACAATGACGGTTGATAACAGATCATATAATCTTATTCAGACAAATGCGGCAATTAATCCGGGAAATTCTGGCGGAGCTTTGGTTGACAGATTCGGAAATGTAATAGGAATTAACACGATAAAGCTTTCAAACACAGAGGTTGAGGGAATCGGATTTGCAATAGCAATCTCCGAGGCAAAACCGATTATTTCCGACTTGATGAATAACGGATATGTGTCGGGACGACCATTGGTTGGAATTACAGTTACCGAAAACAAGAGCGGACTTTCCGTCTATAGCATAACAGAGGGAAGCGGAGCGGAAAATGCCGGTATTCAAATAGGCGATTTGATCGTAAAGGCAGACGGCGTCGCAATTAACAAATCGGAAAAGCTTAATGAACTAAGAGATAAAAAAGCACCGGGAGAAACCATCACACTGACGGTTATAAGAAACGGTGAATTAAAGGATATTGTAGTAACACTCGGAGAAAACATTCCGACATCGGAATAAAAAGGGACACAAAAAAAACATCTCATCTGCCGCAAGGTTTTTCAGGCGATCGCGCAGGGTTGCCCCTACCGCAAAAAATGATACATTGTAGGTTGACCTTGTGTGGTCGCCGGCTGTCACAGTGGGTGACTGATGAGCTGGAAAATATCTTTTTTCGACAGACTGAAGCGGGCATCAAATGCCCGCTTTTTTCATTATTTGTTTTCTGCTTGTCTTTTTCTCATTTTAAGCCAATTTGTAAAGCTATATAAGTCATTTGCCAAAAACATTATAAAGCATATTATAACCGAAAGGTATGAAATGTCTGTAAATGCCGCCAATGTCCACAAAACTATCAAGACAATATCGTTTGCCGCATACACAAGTGCAAAATAAGGACTTCTTTTATATGTAAGAAATACCGCAGAAAAGCTTGTTGCAACAGAAATTGTACTTGGTATCAGATTGGCGGTGTTCAAAAACTTCAAGATTAAATAGAACATAAATGAGACTGTCAGGGTTGCAATAATCATTGAGATGATATCTTTTTTCGTTAAATGGCTTATTGAAACCTCGGATTTTTTGCCGTTATATGGATTTTTAAGCCAGGAAATAAGAGAGAAAATTGCCATTGGAACAGTCATTCCGAGATAAGTTATCATTTCGCCGTAATATGCAAAAGAATAGGAAATGACACCGTATATAGAACCGAATAAGACCATCAGCAATTGCCCGAGGGGATTTCCTTTTGCACAGAAAATAAGAGCTGTTGCTCCGACTATCGATGCCACAAGGGTCATATAATTTTCTCTGTCGAAAATTAAAAACGAAACCGTAATCAGAATAATCGATGAACACCAGAGTATTAACTCGCTCTTTGAAAAATAGTTGATGAATTTTTTGATTTTTTTCATATAATCCTCCCAAAAAAATAAGCACCCGATGACACAGCTTCAAAGACCTAACGCTGTGTTACGAATGCAAAATGCATTTAACTACCCGGTGGCAGTAATCAACCTTTATCCATATTCTATCATACTGTTTCCAAAAAATCAAGACATAAATTGATTTTTTTGGAAAATTGTTGTATAATTAAAAAAATATGTCGGGCGGCGGATAAAAAGGGAGAGGAAAAAATGAAAAGCATAGAAAGGGAACTGTTTTCGTTACAGGATATTGCCTACAGAAATTTTCACGCAAGGCTGATGCCTAATATAGATATTGAAACGATTATAGGCATAAGGATGCCGATTTTAAAAAAATATGCAAAGAGCTTGGAAAATTACGGGGATTTTTTGAACGAGCTTCCACACAAATATTACGAAGAAAATAATCTTCACGGATTCTTGATTTCACAAATTGATGATTTTGAAAAATGTGTATCGGAGCTTGATAAATTTCTTCCGTATGTGGATAATTGGGCAACCTGCGATATGATGAAACCGAAGAGCTTTAAGAAGAATAAGGAAAAACTGTTGAAAAAAATCGATGAATGGATTACATCGGGGAAAACCTACACAATTCGTTTTGCTGTGAGTATGCTGATGACGCATTTTCTCGATGAGGACTTTGACAAAAGATATTTGGATACGGTTGCAAAAATAAAATCGGATGAATATTACGTAAATATGATGTCGGCGTGGTTTTTTGCAACGGCACTTGCAAAGCGTTATGATGATACGGTTTTGTATGTGGAAAAAAATATTCTGCCCGATGCGGTTCATAACAAGGCAATTCAAAAGTCGGTCGAAAGCCGCAGAATAAGTGAGGATAAAAAGCTTTATCTGAAAACTCTGAAAAGAAAATAAATAGGGTTTTTTGTTGTGTTTTTATGAATTTTTCTGTGTTTTTGTTTTTTTATCTTTGAAAAGTGTTGACTTATTGTTGTTTTTGGTGTATTATAATAAGTAATAATACAGGAGGTTTAGATATGAAAAAGATTTATACCGCTGAAATTCAAAAAACCGAAAGAGTTCAAATGCTCAAAGACAATCTTTTTGCCGGTACGCCGACAATTGAATCCGCCCGTGCGGAAATTGTTACCGAGAGCTATAAAAAAACGGAGGGTGTGTCCGTATATATAAGAAGAGCAAAAGCGTTTAAAGCAATTGCAGAACAGTTGCCTATCGTTATTCGTGACGGAGAGCTGATTGTCGGATGTAACAGTATTGCACCGAGAGGATGCCAGACATTCCCCGAATATTCAAATCAATGGCTTGAAAAGGAATTCGATACGGTTGCAAATCGTATTGCAGATCCTTTTTACATTTCAAAGGAGTCCTGCGAAAAACTCAAAGAAGCACATAAATATTGGCAGGGCAAAACGACAAGTGAGCTTGCCGAGTTTTATATGTCAGCCGAAACAAAAATTGCGATTGAGCATAATATGTTTACCGTCGGAAATTATTTTTATAATGGTGTCGGTCATGTTAATGTTGATTATGCAAGAGTTTTGAAAGAGGGATTTTCGGGAATATACGATTACGCAAAATCCGAAAGGGACAAGTGCAGAGTTTATGACAAGGACTATGCAAAACGCTACAGTTTTTTGACGGCTGTTATGGAAAGCTGTGAGGCGGCGGTTATATTTGCTAACCGTTATGCAGTGCTTGCATATGAAACCGCAGAAAAATGCACGGATGAAAAAAGAAAGAAAGAGCTTTATAAAATTGCCGAAATATGCTCAAATGTTCCGAAGAACGGAGCGAAAAGCTTTTATGAGGCTTGTCAGGCGTTTTGGTTTGTACAGCTTCTTTTGCAGACGGAATCGAGCGGACACTCCATTTCACCCGGAAGATTTGACCAGTATATGTACCCTTATTATGAAAATGACATTGAAAATGGCGTAATAACAAGGGAAAAAGCTCAGGAATTAATTGATTGTATCTGGGTTAAGTTAAATGAGCTTAATAAGGTTCGTGATGCCGCTTCGGCAGAGGGATTTGCAGGCTACAGTCTGTTCCAGAATTTGATTGTGGGCGGACAGACGCCGGATGGAATGGATGCAACAAACGATTTGTCATATATGTGCATAAGTGCATCAATGCATATCGGATTGCCTCAACCGTCACTTTCGATGCGTGTTTGGAACGGAACTCCTCACGAACTGATGGTTAAAGCCGCAGAGCTTACAAAAACGGGAATAGGACTTCCTGCTTATTATAACGACGAGATTATTATTCCGGCACTTATTTCAAGAGGTTTAACTCTTCAAGATGCCCGTGATTATTGCATTATCGGCTGTGTTGAGCCGCAAAAAGGCGGAAAAACCGATGGCTGGCATGATGCGGCATTTTTCAATATGTGTCGTCCGCTTGAATTGGTATTTTCAAACGGCGTAGATAAGGGCGTTCAGGTAGGATTGAAAACGGGTGATATTTCCGCTTTTGATACATATGAAAAATTTTATGATGCATATAAAAAACAGATGGAATTTGCGATAGAACTGTTGGTTAATGCTGATAATGCCGTTGATGCGGCTCATATGGAGCGTTGTCCGCTTCCGTTTGAAGCATCTATGGTTGACGATTGTATCGCAAAGGGTAAATCGGCACAGGAGGGCGGAGCAGTCTATAACTTTACGGGACCGCAAGGATTCGGAATTGCCAATGTTGCCGACTCGTTATATGCTATCAATGAGCTTGTTTACAAAACAAAAACGGTTACACTTTCGGAATATGCCGATGCGTTGAAAAATAACTTCGGTATGCCTTATTGCGAAGCGTATGCGAAAAATTTAACCGTTGAGGTTGTTGAAGAGCTTGTTAAAAACGGACATAACATAAACGAAAAACAAATTGCGGAGATATTTGTTCAAATAATGGAAAACAATATCGAACCGAGCAAGAAAGAAAAATATGTCGATCTTCATCAAAAAATTAAAGATTTGCCAAAATTCGGAAATGATATCGATGAGGTTGATTATTTTGGCCGTGAAGCAGCATATACATATACAAGACCTATTGAAAAGTATGAAAATCCGAGAGGCGGAAAATTCCAGGCAGGATTGTATCCCGTATCGGCGAATGTTCCGCTCGGACTTCAAACGGGAGCAACACCGGACGGAAGATTGGCGGGAACTCCTATTGCCGACGGTGTTTCACCGTCACCCGGAAGTGATGTTCACGGACCGACTGCGGCGGCAAATTCCGTTGCAAAGCTTGACCATGCAATTGCTTCAAACGGAACCTTGTTTAATATGAAATTTCATCCGTCCGCATTGAAAGGCACATCGGGAATCGAGGGCTTTATATCGCTTATTCGTGCATTCTTTGATCAAAAGGGTATGCATATGCAGTTTAATGTCGTAAGCCGTGAAACCTTGCGTGATGCACAGCTTCATCCGGAAAATTACAAGGGTCTTGTTGTCAGAGTTGCCGGATACAGTGCATTGTTTACAACGCTTTCAAAATCCTTACAGGACGATATTATCAACAGAACCGAACAGGGAGGATTTTGATAAAATATGTCTGATTATCTGAATGTTAAAGGGAGAATTTTTGATGTTCAAAAATTCTCCGTTCACGATGGGCCGGGTATAAGAACAATTGTATTTTTAAAGGGTTGCCGATTAAGATGTAAATGGTGCTGTAATCCCGAATCGCAGAATTATGAAATTCAAACTATGATTCGTGACGGAAAACCGAAAATTATGGGCAGGGATATTACTGTCGGTGAGGTTATGGATATAGTAAGACAGGATATGCCTTACTACAGGCGTTCGGGTGGCGGAATGACTCTTTCGGGCGGTGAAATGCTTTGCCAAAGCGAGTTTGCATATGCACTTTTGAGGGCGGCAAAGGATTTGTATATAAATACAGCAGTTGAAACAACAGGCTTTGCACCTTATGAAAAGATTGAAAAATTGTTGCCGTATATAGATACGGTGCTTATGGATATCAAGCATATAAACTGCGAGAAACATAGGGAATTTACGACACAGTCAAATGAACTCATATTGGAAAATGCCGTAAAAATTGCCGAAAATGCAAATAATCTTATAATAAGAGTTCCGGTAATACCGACTTTTAATGATACAAAAAACGAAATTGCCGATATAGCACGATTTGCTTCGGGATTGAAAAATGTTAAAGAAATAAATCTTTTGCCTTATCACAAATTCGGCAAAGACAAATATGACGGACTCAACAGAGAATATCTTATGGGTGATGTTCCATCTCCGACAGATGCACATATGCAGATGCTGAAGAGCGTTGCCGAAAGTTTCGGACTGGAATGTAAGATAGGTGGTTGATAACCGATTGAGGTTAAGCGATGCTTAAATTTCGCAAGCAGAGCTTATCCGTAATAAAATGGAGGTAAATAATGCTTGCAGCCGAGCGACAAAAGAAAATATTGGAATTGTTGGCAACCGATGGAGTTGTTATGGTGAGTAAATTGAGCACCGAGTTCGGAGTTACCGAAGAAACCGTCAGGAGAGATTTGGAGAATCTCGAATCGCAGGAGCTCTTGAGAAGAACTCATGGCGGTGCACTTCCCGTTGAAGAGGGAAGTTATGAACTTTCTTTAGAAAAGCGTAAGGCGTTCAATGTTGAAATAAAGCAAAAGCTTGCAAAAAGAGCCGCACAGAACATTGCAACGGGAGATACGGTTTTTCTTGATGCATCAACAACAACTTTCTATCTTGCAAAAGAAATAAAAAATATGAAGAATGTTACCGTTATAACCAATTCGATAAGAGTTATAAATGAGCTTGTCGGAGTTGATGGGATTAAGGTTGTTGCCGCAGGAGGAATTGTGAGCAGTAACCAGTCGATGATTGGTGCGATGACGGAAAATTACATAAGAGAGAACTATTTTGCGGATAAAATGTTTTTCTCAAGCAAGGGCGTTGGAAATAACGCAACGATACTCGAGGGTAACGAACAGGAGTGCTTTATAAAGCAAACAATGCTCAAAAATGCACGAAATCGTTACTATCTCTGCGACAAATCCAAAATAGGAAGAGTCGGATATATGCGTCTTTCGACCTTTGAGGATATTGAATATTTTGTTACAGATGCCAAAATAACCGGTTCGCTGAAAGAAACATTGAACGAATATGGCGTTGAGGTTATAAAGGTTTGATGAGAAATGAAAAGGACTGACGAAACGGTGTTTTCGCAGTCCTTTGTTTTATTTTGAAAATTTGTCTGGAAGCTCCGATTCGCAAAGAATACCCGAAATATCCTTTGCAGAACAAAGGTTATGAAAATATTTTTTTCCTATTTTATCGCTTGCACACATTAAATATGAGCTTTTTGAATGAGCAATCATTTTTCGGCGGACATTGTTTTCGGCATCCGAAATATCGGTAAGAAATCCGTCGTCGGACAAGCCGCGGCAGGAAAAGAAAGCGATTTGTGCATTAAAACTTTCTATTGTTCGGTGTGTTTCCTCGCCGACAAGTGCTTGACAGGAAGGAAGAAGAACCCCACCTGTACTGATAGCTTTAATTCCGTATTCGCCGAGTTTCAAAAGTGTTTTTATGCCGTTTGTGATAACGGTCAGATGATTTTTTGAAGTAAGAAAGGGGATAAGAGTATATGCACTTGACGAGGCGTCAAGGAAGATGACATCATAGTCGTTTATGAGGTTGATTGCATGTTTCGCGATTTCAAGCTTGGCATCGGTTTGTTCCAATTCACGGATAACAAACGGGATTTTCAGTGTTGAAATGCTGTTTTCCTCAATCAAAGCTCCGCCGTGAATTCTTTTTATAAGCTGTTGCTTTTCAAGACTGATAAGGTCACGCCTTATTGATGATTCACTTGCAAAAAGCAGACTTGAAAGCTCCGTAACCGTTATTTCCTTTTTCGCAAGAAGTATTTTTAAAATTTCTCTTTCACGATTTTTATTCATATTTTCCTCCAAATAGATATAAAAACAATCAAAAATATGCTCATTTTATCGATTTATTTGGTTTTGCTTGCATTAATGAGCGATATGTTTTATTATATATCATATATGAATAAATGTCAAACTTTGATGATTACGGGGTGAGAAATTTTGGGAAATAAGATTGTGCGATTTGATATGCATACACATTCCGAAAGTTCACATGATTCGGTGTGTCCTGTTTCTAAAATGGCACGGACGGCTGAAGATAGGGGACTTTTTGGGTTTGCGGTTACAGATCATTGCGATATTGAGTTTTACGAAACGCAGGATTTGAAAAAAATTGTAAATCAATCGGTTGCCGAAGCGAAAAAGACAGATAAAACGGGAAATTTAAAAGTTCTTCACGGCGTTGAAATCGGTGAATTTATATGGCACTATGATGTGGCGAATGAAATTTTGGAAAAACAGGATTTTGATGTTGTTATCGGCTCTGTTCATGCTGTTAGATTTGATGGGTATGAAATCCCTTATTCGCAGATTGATTTTTCAAAAATGGAAAAAAAAACAATCGAGAATTATATGGAAAAATATTTCGATGAAATGATTGAAATGATTGAAAATTGCAACATAGATATTCTTGCTCATATGACTTGCCCTCTCCGGTATATCAACGGAAAGTATCAAAGGGGGATAGAGAGCAGAAAATATGAGGATAAAATCAAAAGAATTCTGGAATATATCATAAAAAAAGATATTGCACTTGAAATCAATACATCTTGCGTCTATGAGGGCAGTGCTTATTGCGAATTTATGCCGGAGGAATGGATAATCAAGCTTTACAAGAGTATGGGCGGATACCTCATAACAACGGGGTCGGATGCACATATTGCAGAAAATTCGGCAAACAGCTTTGATAAGCTTTATGCATTTCTTGCAGAGTCGGGATTTGAAAAAGCGTATTACTTTGAAAACAGAAAACCTGTGGGATACAGTGTGAAATAAAGGAGAGAAAAGAAAATGAAAGCAGCGGTTTTTTATGGAAAACATAATTTGAAAATTGAAGATATTGATATGCCGAAAGTCGGCGCCGACGAGGTTCTGATTAAGGTTATGGCTTGCGGAATCTGCGGCACGGATGTACATATATTTGAGGGTGACGAGGGTGCGGCACAAACTCCGTCGGGAACGGTTCTCGGACATGAATTTTCGGGTGTTGTTACGCAAGTCGGTGAAAGTGTAAGCGGTGTTTCGGTCGGGGACAGAGTGTGTGTCGATCCGAATAAGCTGTGTGGAAACTGTTATTATTGCAAAAACGCAATAGGACATTTTTGTGAAAATATGATTGGAATAGGAACAACTGTCAACGGAGGATTTTCGGAATATTGTGTTGTTCCGCAAAGTCAGGTTTATAAAATTTCAGATACAACAACCTTTGAGGAAGCGGCAATGACAGAGCCTGTTGCCTGTTGCTTGCACGGTATCGATTTGTGCGATATCAAAACAGATGATACGGTCGTTGTAATCGGATGCGGAATGATAGGAATGATTATGCTTCAGCTTGCAAAAAATGCAGGTGCGGCAAGAATAATTGCAATAGAACCGGAGGAGGAAAAGAGAAGAACAGCCGAGAAACTCGGAGCTGATTTTTCTATTGACCCGACAAGCGAGGATGCTAAAAAAGTTTTGAAGGAAAAAGGAATTACGAGGGTAACCAAGGTGATTGAGTGTGTCGGAAGAACCAATACGATGGAACAAGCTATATCTCTTGCAGGAAAAAAATCCATTGTTATGTTTTTCGGCTTGACTGCTCCGGATGATAAAATATCGGTAAAGCCTTTTGAAATTTTCAAAAAGGAAATAGAAATAAAATCTTCTTTTATCAATCCATACACACAGCATCGTGCCGCACAGCTGATAGATTTGAAAAAAATAGATGTTACACCGATGGTAAAATATGCATCTCTTGATGAATTGTGTGATATTCTTTCGGACAGCAAACTGCGAAGAAGCGGAAAATTCATAATAAGACCTAATATGTAATGGGGAGAAATGATATGAAGGACACATTATTTGCGATAGGAGAAGCTCTTATTGATTTTATACCTGACAAAAAAGGCTGTGATTTTGCCGATGTCGGAGCATTCAGTCCCTGTGTGGGCGGTGCTCCGGCAAATGTGCTGGGTGCATTTGCAAAGCTCGGCGGTAAGACAGAACTTTTGACACAGCTCGGTGACGACCCTTTCGGTCATAAGATAAAGAACAGCTTTGAAAAATGGGGAATAGGTGTAAAATTTGTCAAGATGACGGAAGATGCAAACACGGCACTTGCGTTTGTTAGTCTTGAGGAAAACGGAAACCGTACATTTTCTTTTTACAGAAATCCGTCGGCGGATATGCTCTATAGTGCGGATAATATTGATAAAAAGGACTTTGAAAGGTGTTATGCTCTTCATTTTTGTTCTGTATCCCTCGGAGATTTTCCGATGAGAGAGGCTCATCAAAAAACTATTGCGCTTGCAAAAGAAGAGGGAGCAATCATAAGTTTTGACATAAACCTGCGTTTTCCACTCTGGAAAAGCAAAGAGGCTTTAAAAAAAGCAATAGATGAATTTTTGCCTTTTGCCGACATCATCAAAATATCCGATGAGGAAATGAAATTTGTGACGGGAACGGATGATATAGAAAAAGGCTGTGAACTGCTTTTGAAAAATGCATTATTGGTTATTTGTACCTGTGGTGCGGACGGTGCATATGTTTTTTGGGGAGACAGATGCATTTATTCTCTGTCGGAAAAAGTGGAGGCTGTTGATACAACAGGTGCCGGAGATGCTTTTTGCGGTTCGTTTTTGTACAATTTGTATTCAAATGGTATATCAAAAGAAAATTTGGGTAACATATCCGATGAGATATTAAAAAGATTTTTGGATCAGTCAAACGGATATTGCGGAAAAAGTGTTCAAAAAAATGGAGCTATAGACTCATATCCTTGCAGTCTGTAATAATATTGACGAAATTTCGTATTAAATATTGCAGATTATCGCAAAAAGGATAAAAAAGTGTTATTTTTGAAAAAAACAAAAAATAATTTGAAAAAATTCAAAAAAAGTATTGACAAACCTGTTATAATTTGCTATAATAATCAAGGTCAGTCGGTAAGACTGCGATATTTAAGACCTTTGCGGGTGTAGTTCAATGGTAGAATCCCAGCCTTCCAAGCTGGTCGTGTGGGTTCGATTCCCATCACCCGCTCCACACGCACCTGTAGCTCAGTTGGATAGAGCAACTGCCTTCTAAGCAGTGGGCCAGGAGTTCGAATCTCTTCAGGTGCGCCATTTTTTTTCTATGGTGGGTATAGTTCAGCTGGTTAGAGCGTCAGATTGTGGTCCTGAATGTCGTGGGTTCAAATCCCACTACCCACCCCATTTTACTTAATCGGGTTAGCGGCGATAGCTTACATAAAATATAGGGATATAGCCAAGTCGGTAAGGCACCAGATTTTGATTCTGGCATTTCGTAGGTTCGAGTCCTGCTATCCCTGCCATATATGGGTCATTAGCTCAGTCGGCAGAGCACTTGACTTTTAATCAAGTTGTCCGGGGTTCGAATCCCCGATGACTCACCAGAAAAAGCACTTCTTTGGAAGTGCTTTTTTCAGCTAAATTCGCCTATTGGTGAGCTAAATGTGCTGCACACGCAAAATTACTTCGTTGCTAAATTGACCTTGCGGTTAGCATAACCTACACAGTGGAGCCTTTTAGGTATATAAATCGTTTACTGATTTTACAATTAAGATTGCGTTTTCAAAAGTTGAAAAGTATTGGCAAATATAAGACTTTTGTTATCTGCAACTAAAAATAGGAGAAAGAGAAAATGGAGAAAAAGCAAAACTTACATATTCACACAACATATGCTGACGGAAAAGACAAGCCGGAAGAAATTATAAAAGAGGCAATAGATCGGGGATTTAATTCCATAGGTTTTTCTGAGCATTCTTATATGTACTTTTCCCAATGGCCTTATCAGATGACGGAGGAACAAGCGGAAGAATACAAAAAGGAAATTCGTTATCTCAAATCAAAATACAAAGGACAAATTGATATTTTTTGCGGTATGGAGCTTGAATTTTACTCCGATGTAAAAACAGAGGGTTATGATTATCTTATCGGTTCGTTGCATTATCTCGATTTTGATGGAGAAATTTTGGGATTTGACAGGGGTTTACAAGAAACAATAGACTATGTTAATTCCAATTTCGGCGGCAACGGAATAAAATTTGCACAAAAATATTATGAAACTATTTGCCAACTTCCCGAAAAAGGTGTGGATATTATAGGTCATTTTGACCTTTTAACCAAAAACAATGAAAATGGTGGTTTTATTGATGTCACATCAAAGGAATATTTAAATTTGGGATATGAAGCAATTCATTCACTGAAAGGAAAAATTCCGTTTTTTGAGGTTAATACAGGTGCTATTTCACGAGGTTACAGAACATCTCCCTATCCTCAAACAGAATTTTTAAAGGAATTTCAGCGATTGGGATTTGGAGTTGTAATAACCTCCGATTGCCATGATAAAAGGTTTATCGATTGTCAATTTGAAGAGGCGAGAGAGTTGATTTCACAAGCCGGATTTAAAACAAAATGGATTTTAACGGATAACGGTTTTGAGGAGGTTGAGCTATGAATTTTATAGCTGTAATTGTATTAATTTTTTCGTTCCTTGGAGCGGTTGATTGGATTTTGGGAAATAAATTCGGGTTGGGGAAAGAGTTTGAAAAAGGATTTTCATTATTCGGAACAATGACTTTATCAATGCTGGGAATAATTGTTGTTGCCCCGGCAATAGGTGAAATGTTAATGCCGTTTTTTGAATGGTTTTACAATCTGTTCGGTATTGACCCATCTGTAATTCCTGCTTCAGTCTTTGCGAATGATATGGGTGGAATGCAGCTTGCGAGAGTTGTTTGCAAAAATGAGAGTATAGGTAATTTTAATGCTTTTATAACCTCCTCTATGATGGGATGTGTAATATCATTTACAATACCGTTTTCTTTGAGTATGGTAAAAAGACATCAGCATAAAGATATGTTTTTTGGACTGCTTTGCGGAATTGCAACAATTCCTATAGGTGATTTTGCGGCAGGACTTTTATGCGGTATAAATCCGTTTTCGCTTATTATGAATTTGTTGCCGCTGATCATTATTGCGGTGATAGTGGGATTGGGACTTGTGTTTTTGCCGAAGGTGTGCATAAAATGTTTTGAGGTTTTCGGTTTTTTTATGAAGTTGCTTGCAATTGTCGGACTTGTATGTGCTGTATTTACATTTTTGACGAAAATAACAATAAATCAGCATTTTGACACATTGGAAAATGCTTCTTTTATATGCGTTAATGCTTGTGTTACATTATCGGGAACACTACCGTTTATGTTTGTAATTTCAAAACTTTTAAAAAAGCCATTTAAAAGTTTCGGCTCGCTTTTGGGTATTAACAACAATGTGTCGGCTACGGCTTTTTTAAATACGCTTGTTACAAATGTTTCGACTTTCAGCGTTATGGAAAAGATGGACAGAAAGGGTGTTGTGCTTAATTCGGCTTTTGCGGTTTCGGCGGCTTTTGTCTTTGGAGGACATTTAGCTCTTACTCTTGCTTATGACGGAAGATATGTTGTTCCGATGATTGTCGGAAAGATTATTTCAGGTATTTGTGCTGTTATTTTGGCATTTCTGCTTTATAAAGAAGATAAAAATTTTAATGAGGAGTACAACAAGCAGAATTTTGGCGGACAACTTATATAAAAAGCGTAATTGGCGGAATTTCGAAGAATATAATGAATTTTTTATAAATATAAAGTGTGTATTTTGGTAAAAAAGTGAAGATTATTTCTCTTAAATGGTATTGACATAAAAAAATATAAGTGTTAAACTGATACAGAAAAAGTTGATTTTATTATATCAAAAGGAGATATGAATATGGAAATATTGAAGAAATTTGATGGTGATAAGGTGATAGTGAAAATCAGCGGCAGGCTTGACACGCAAACAGCACCGGAATTGGAAAAAGAAATTGTTACAGAGCTCGGGACGTACGGAGAATTGATACTTGATTTGAACGGACTTGAATATATTTCTTCGGCAGGATTGAGAGTTATTTTGAAAGCACAGAAGCTTATGAATACTCAAGGTGTTATGAAACTGACAGGTGTTAATGAAAATGTTATGGAGGTATTTGAAATTACGGGCTTTTTGGATATTGTGACAATTGAGTAATTGACAGGGGGATATCAATTATGAAAAAAAGATTGTTGGTGTTGTTTACGGCGGTTGCAATGACCGCAGGTATATTCTGTGTCGGTGTTTCGGCGGAGGATGAAACTCTGTCGGAGGATATTGTTATTTTATATACCAACGATGTGCACACATATATAGATAATCAGATGAGCTATGATGTTGTTTCGGCGATAAAAAAGGATTTACAAAAGAAATATAAATATGTGTTTTTAGTGGATGCCGGAGATCATATTCAGGGTACGGCATACGGCTCTATGGATAAGGGTGAAAACATAATAAAAATGATGAACGAGGCAAAATATGATGTTGCCATCCTCGGAAATCACGAATTTGACTATGGTATGGAGGGGTGCTTAAAAACTATTAAAAATGCCGATTTTCCATACATATCGTTAAATTTTTATCACGAAATGAACGGAAAAAGAATGGAAAATGTTCTTGACAGCTATGTTATGTTTGACTGCGGAGATGAAAAGCTTGCATTTGTCGGAATAACAACGCCCGAGACATTTTCAAAATCAACGCCGGCATATTTCCAAAATGAAAACGGTGAATTTATTTACGGGATTTCATCAGGTATTGACGGAAAAGAACTGCAAGATGATGTTCAAAGAGCGATTGACGAAGCAAAAAATCTTGGAGCAACACAAATTATTGCGCTCGGACATTTGGGAATTGATCCCTCGTCACGACCGTGGACAAGCGTAGAAACAATAGAAAACATAAACGGTTTGGATGCATTTATTGACGGACATTCGCACAGCGTGGTTAAAGAAAAAGCTGTAAAAGATAAGAACGGACAAGAGGTTGTTCTGACGCAAACGGGAAATTATTTCGACCGTGTCGGAATAATGATTATAGATGATAAAACGGACGAAATAACAACAGATTTTATAGAATGTGAAGAAATTTCGGCAGAAAACGAAAAAAATACCTACAAACTTAAATCGGAGCTTTACGGTGGTGAAGAGATTATCTGTGATGAGTCAGTGAAAAGCATCAAGGATGAATGGATAAGCAAAATTGACGAAAAACTCGGAGAAAATATAGGAACGGCGAATGTTGTTTTTGATAATTTCGATGCTGACGAAAACAGATTGGTTCGTGCTCAAGAAACAAATTCCGGAGACTTTGCGGCAGATGCACTTTATTATCTTTTTGATAATATGGATATTGATGTCGATGCCGCAATTATGAATGGCGGAGGTATCAGGAATACCGCATTTTCAGGAAATATTTCATATAAAACCTGCAAAAATATGCACACTTTCGGAAATGTTGCGTGCTTACAAAGGGTAAGTGGTCAGCAGATTTTGGATGCACTTGAATGGGGAGCAAGAAAGGTCGGAGTTGGTGAAAACGGCGGATTTTTACAGGTGAGCGGTATTACTTATAAAATCAATGATACAGTTGAAAACACAATCAAAGAGGACGAAAATGGCGTCTGGGTGTCGGGTCCGGAAAAATACCGTGTTTATGATGTAAAGGTTTATAACAAAGAAACAAACAGCTATGAGAATTTGGAGCGTGACAAAAAATATAATCTTGCCGGTTACAACTATACACTCCGAAATCTTGGGGACGGATATGCAATGTTTAAAGGTGCGGAAAATGTTCTTGACTATGTGATGGAAGATTATATGGTTTTGGCAAATTATGTAAAAGGCTTTGAAAATGGTATTGTAAAAGGTAAAAATTCACCGCTCGGGAAAAAATATCAAGGAATGTTGATTGATTATGCAGATGTTGGCGGAAGCGGCAGAATAGAAATTGCGACAAATATATCAAACGGTGAAGTTTTAAATAATGACAATCAAAGTTTGCAAAACGAAATAACAATCAATAACATTTTGCAAACTGAACTTAACAAAAGAATTATGAGAGCTTGTCTGTTTCCGGTGATGCCACTTATGCAGAACATATTAATGCCATGACAATTGTTTCGATAAATTAAAATCATTTTGTGCAATTTTTTCAATAAATGCATAATAAACAAAAAAAATGTCCGATAAATTTATTTAAAATGTAAATAATGTGAAATATAAATCAAAAAAATATGGACTTTTTGAAAAAATGTGTTATAATAATAGTTGTATGGGTGTATTTTGCCCAAAGAACTTTACAGGAGGAAATGTAATGAGTAAAAAGTATGTTTATTTGTTCTCTGAAGGCGATGCTTCAATGAGAGAACTACTCGGCGGTAAGGGTGCTAACCTTGCTGAAATGACAAAGCTCGGTTTGCCTGTTCCGCAGGGTTTCACAATTTCAACGGAAGCCTGCACACAGTATTATGAGGACGGCAAGAAAATTAACGATGATATCCAGGCAGAAATTATGGAATATATCGTTAAGATGGAAGAAATCACAGGAAAGAAATTCGGTGATAAGGTTAACCCGTTGCTCGTATCCGTTCGTTCGGGTGCAAGAGCTTCAATGCCGGGTATGATGGATACAATTCTTAACCTCGGTCTTAATGAAGATGTTGTTAACACAATTGCCGAAAAATCAGGTAACCCCCGTTGGGCATGGGATTGCTACAGAAGATTTATTCAGATGTATTCAGATGTTGTTATGGAAGTCGGTAAGAAGTATTTTGAACAGCTTATCGATGAAATGAAAGAAAAGAAGGGTGTTACACAGGATGTTGAGCTCACAGCTGATGATTTGAAAGAATTGGCTTCACAGTTCAAGGCTGAATATAAAGCAAAAATCGGTCAGGACTTCCCGACAGATCCTAAAGAACAACTTATGGGTGCTGTAAAGGCAGTATTCCGTTCATGGGACAACCCAAGAGCTAATGTTTACAGAAGAGATAACGATATTCCTTATTCATGGGGTACAGCAGTTAATGTTCAGATGATGGCATTCGGTAATATGGGTGAAACATCAGGAACAGGTGTTGCATTTACAAGAGACCCTGCAACAGGTGAAAAGCACCTCATGGGTGAATTTTTGATGAACGCACAGGGCGAAGATGTTGTTGCCGGTGTAAGAACTCCTCAAAAGATTGACCAATTGAAAGAGGTTATGCCTGAAGTTTATGAACAGTTTATCGGTATCTGCAATACTCTTGAAAACCACTACAGAGATATGCAGGATATGGAGTTCACAATCGAAGACAGAAAGCTCTATATGCTTCAGACAAGAAACGGTAAGAGAACAGCACAGGCTGCATTGAAGATTGCTTGTGATTTGGTTGATGAAGGAATGATTTCCGAAGAGGAAGCAGTTCTTATGATTGACCCGAGAAACCTTGACACATTGCTTCATCCGCAATTCGATGCAAAGGCTTTGAAGGCTGCAATTCCTGCAGGAAAAGCTTTGCCTGCATCTCCGGGTGCTGCTTGCGGTAAGATTGTGTTCACTGCCGATGACGCAAAAGAATGGGCAGAAAGAGGAGAAAAGGTTGTATTGGTTAGACTTGAGACTTCACCTGAAGATATCGAGGGTATGAAGGCTGCTCAAGGTATCCTTACAGTAAGAGGCGGTATGACATCTCACGCAGCCGTTGTTGCTCGTGGTATGGGTACTTGCTGTGTATCCGGTTGCTCCGAAATTGCTATGGACGAAGAAAACAAGAAGTTCACACTCGCAGGCAAGACATATGTTGAGGGCGATTACTTATCACTTGACGGCTCAACAGGTAACATTTATGACGGTGTTATCCCGACAGTTGACGCTTCAATCGGCGGTGACTTCGGAAGAATTATGGCTTGGGCTGACAAATATAAAGTATTGAAGGTTAGAACAAACGCTGATACTCCTGCTGACGCTAAACAGGCAAGAGAATTGGGAGCTGAAGGTATCGGTCTTTGCCGTACAGAGCATATGTTCTTTGAAGGCAACAGAATTGATGCATTCAGAGAAATGATTTGTTCAGATACAGTTGAAGAAAGAGAAGCAGCATTGGAAAAAATTCTTCCTATGCAGCAAGGTGACTTTGAAGCTCTTTATGAAGCTTTGGAGGGTAACCCTGTAACAATCAGATTTTTGGATCCGCCTCTTCACGAGTTCGTTCCTACAACTGAAGAAGATATTGCCGCTTTGGCTAATACACAGGGCAAGACTGTTGAACAGATTAAGACAATAATCAATTCACTTCATGAGTTCAACCCGATGATGGGTCACAGAGGATGCCGTCTTGCGGTAACATATCCTGAAATTGCAAAGATGCAGACAAAGGCTGTTATTCGTGCGGCTATCAATGTTAAGAAAGCTCACGCTGATTGGAACATTGTTCCTGAAATTATGATTCCGTTGGTTGGTGAAATCAAGGAATTGAAGTATGTTAAGAAGATAGTTGTTGAAACTGCTGATGCTGAAATCG
>CAZGZZ010000001.1:0-122926 GCA_964530315.1 uncultured Lachnospiraceae bacterium | reverse complement strand
CTCTCTCATTTTAAAATATAATATAAGAATATCAAAAAATTAACAAATAGTCAATAGTTTTTTAAACTTTATAAAATTAAATCACAATTTTTAGTAAAGATACCCTATAAATAAACAAATTATACACAATTTTTCGCCAAAATTTCAAGAAATTTTATTTTGCATCCTTGTTTGCCAACTTTTCTCTGACCATTTCTTCGATATCTTTTGTGAATTCTGGATTTTCAACCATATACTTTCTCACATTATCACGACCTTGACCCAATCTTTCTCCCTCAAACGAGAACCAAGCACCACTCTTTTGGATAATATCGAGAGTAACCGCAACATCAAGAAGATTTCCCTCCTTTGAAATACCCTTTCCGTAGAGAATATCAAACTCGGCTTCCTTGAAAGGAGGTGCAACCTTGTTTTTAACAACCTTGACTCTTGTTTTGTTTCCGATAGGCTCTGTTCCGTTTTTGATTGCTTCAAGTTTTCTTACATCAAGACGAACAGACGCAAAATATTTAAGTGCTCTTCCGCCCGGCGTGGTTTCGGGATTTCCGTACATAACACCCACCTTTTCACGAAGCTGATTTATGAAAATAACGGTTGTTCCGGTTTTACTTGTTATACCTGTCAGCTTACGCAATGCCTGCGACATAAGTCTTGCAAGCAGACCGACATGGGCATCACCCATTTCGCCGTCAATTTCCGCTTTCGGAACCAATGCCGCAACCGAGTCGATAACAATTACATCAATAGCACCGCTTCTTACCAGTGTTTCCGCAATTTCAAGACCTTGTTCACCCGTATCAGGCTGTGCAACGATAAGGTTGTCTATATCAACTCCCAAATTTTTCGCATAAACAGGGTCTAAAGCGTGTTCCGCATCAATAAATGCTGCTTCTCCGCCTCTTTTTTGAGCTTCTGCCACAATATGCAATGCAACGGTTGTTTTACCCGATGATTCGGGACCGTAAATTTCAATAACTCTTCCTCTCGGAATACCGCCGACACCGAGTGCCATATCAAGGGTCATTGAGCCTGTCGGAATAACATCGACATCAACGGCAGTTGCCGTTCCGAGCTTCATAATGCTTCCCTTTCCGTATTGTTTTTCTATCATTTCAAAAACCGAATTTAAGGCTTTTTTTCTGTCATCTCCCGCCAATTTTTCCGGGTCTGCAATTTTCTTTTCGTCCATAATCTTACCTCTCAAAATTCGAACATATGTTCTCTTTTTTTATTTATTATACTACACATTAATTAAAAAAGCAAGTGTTTTTTTAATTTTTTTGATAAGTTTAAATTCTTTCTCTGATTTTTTCAAACATTTCATAACAAGCACTGTGTCTGATTTCATCTCTGTTTCCGGACAAGTTAAATTTAAACACTTCGATTTCTCCCAAAATACCGATGGCTGCAAAAACCGTTCCGACAGGCTTTTCTTCCGTACCTCCTCCCGGTCCGGCAATTCCGGAGAACACAACGCAAACCTCTGCTTTAGTCACCTTGTATAATCCCGAAACCATCTCGAAAACCGTTTCACTGCTTACAGCACCGACCGTGTTCAGCGTTTCCTCTTTAACGCCCAAAATCTTTATTTTTGCGGCATTGGCATATGTAACATAACTTTCATCCAAAACAGCCGAGCTACCCGAAATATCGGTTATCATCTTTGCGAAAAGACCTCCTGTACAGCTTTCCGCAGAGGAAATTTTCCAACCCTTTTGAGCCAAAAGACTGACAACTTTTTCAGGGAGCGATTTGTCGTAATTTTTCATACTGCGTTATTCCTCTCTTTCATTGCCCGCTCCATATTTCTCTTCGCATCACGCTTGGCAATGTCATCACGCTTGTCATAAAGCTTTTTGCCCTTAACAACAGCCAAACCGACCTTCACCAGCGAGCCTTTCAAATAAACTCTCAAGGGGATAAGTGAATAGCCGTCACGCTGAACCTGTCCGATAAGCTTTCGGATTTGATTTTTGTGCAAAAGAAGCTTTCTGTTTCGCAACGGATCTCTGTTAAAGATATTCCCCTGCTCATAAGGACTGATGTTCATTCCCTTAACAAACACCTCTCCGTCATCAACAGATGCATATGCATCTGTCAAATTCACTTTTCCCTGCCTGACGGACTTTACCTCCGTTCCGAAAAGTTCAATCCCTGTTTCAATTTCTTCTATTATAAAATAATCGTGCCGTGCTTTCTTGTTTTGTGCTATTAATTTCGTGTTGTCTGCGGACATTTTCCGTCCCCCTTTTTTACTAATGTTTTGCAATTACATATTGTCTTCATTTTACCAAAAATTATGCCCTATGTCAATAACGGAGACAATAAATTGTATTTGTTCCGGTAACAAAAATGCGACCCTCCGAACCAATCGTTGGGTCACATCAAACATACCGTCATTTTTACTTGCCGACACAGAAATTATGAAATACTGCCGAAACAATATCGTCCGACACAACCGCTCCCGTAATTTCTCCGAGTGCATCAATCGCTATGTTTATATCTATCGATACTATATCCGAAGGCATTCCGGAATCTATACCGTCACACACTCTTGCAAGTGCTTCCTTTGCATTAACCAAAGCGGTAAAATGTCTTGCATTTGTAACTATCGCATTGCTGTTTTGCCCGATTTCTCCTATTTTGTACATTTCCTTTATCACAGACACAAGTTCATCAACGCCACCCTTGGTTTTTACCGATATTCCTATCGGTTCTTCATCGCAGATTTCCTTTATCTTTTCAACTGCCGAAGAATTTTTGATATCAAGTTTGTTTATCAGAACAATTCTTTTTTTGTTTGCTGTCTTTTCAAGTAATTCAACCTCTTCATCGCCGGGCATAGAATTAGCATCCAGCATAACAATCACCAAATCCGCATCATTTATGCTTTTCAATGACCTTTCAACGCCGATTTTCTCAACGGTATCCTCCGTTTGTCTTATTCCTGCCGTATCAGTCAATACAAGTCTGACACCGTCGATATTCACGCTTTCCTCAATCACATCTCTTGTTGTTCCGGCAATATCGGTAACAATTGCCCGCTCCTCTCCTGCAAGCAAATTCAAAAGCGACGATTTTCCAACATTCGGCTTTCCTACAATTACCGTTTTTATACCGTCCCTGATGATTTTTCCGTTCTCATATGTAGAAACAAGCTTCATTATTTGATTATTTGCCTCATCCGCTCTGCTTCTTATATCCTCACAAGTCACATCCTCCAAATCTTCATCGGGATAATCAATTATAACCTGCATTGATGCCGCAAGAGATACCAAATCTTCTCTTATACTGTTTATTTTTCCCGAAAGTCCTCCCTCTGCCTGCGAAAGTGCGTTATCTCTTTCTATTGTCGTTTTTGAATTTATGATATCTATAACCGCTTCCGCCTGTGACAAATCAATTCTTCCGTTCAAAAATGCCCGTTTTGTAAATTCGCCGGGTTCGGCATGATATGCACCGAGTTCAATCAATCGATTCAGCACTCCCCTTGTTGTCACAATTCCTCCGTGCGTGCTTATTTCAACAACATCCTCCGCAGTGTAGCTCCTCGGTGCACGCATAACCGTCACCAAAACTTCATCAAGCTTTGCGTTGTTATTATCGGTTATAAAGCCGTAATGAACCGTGTGAGTCGGCACATTTACAAGCTTGTCTTTCCCCGAAAAAGCCGCATCGGCAATTTCTGTCGCTCTGTCTCCGCTTAATCTTATAACCGAAATTCCGCCAGTCCCAATCGGGGTAGCTATAGCAGCTATCGTTCTGTCTTTCACAAAAATCAGTCCTCTTATTTATTTTTCAAAAGTTTTTTCAATTCTTCCATAAAGGTTTCAATATCCGAAAAATGCTTATGCACCGATGCAAAACGCACATATGCAACTTCATCTATTTCCTTTAAGTGATTCATAACAAGCTCACCGATTTCCGTGCTTGTCACTTCCTTTACTGCCGCTTGATACAATTCACTTTCTATATCATCGGCAATTTTTTCCATCTGTGTTAATGTGACCGGTCTTTTCTTACAGGCTGTCATTATGCCTCTTATAACCTTGTCTCGGCTGTAAGGGTCTCTTGAATTGTCCTGTTTAATAACCGCAAGAGATATTGTTTCAAGCGTTTCATATGTTGTAAATCTTCTCTGACACTGTAAGCACTCACGCCTTCTTCTGATTGCATTTCCCTCTTCTGTCGGACGGGAATCTATAACCTTTCCCTCTTCATATCCGCAATAAGGACATTTCATAAGCTACACCTCACATATTTTATCTTATTAGAAAATTATATATTAATTTTTGTGATTATTCAATATCTGCCAGATTACAATTATTTTACAATATCTATACCATCAAGCTTGACCAGGACAAGCTCTCTTCCGACAGTAATTATTTTTTCCCAAGGAATAACATAATCGCTTTTCTTTGAAAAGAAATTAAAAAAACTTTTCTTTCCCGGAATTATGATAGAAATTATCCTCCCCGTTTCAAAATCAATGTCAACATCATAAATATATCCCAATCTTTCGGCATTTACAACATTTATTACCTCTCTTTGTTTCAAATCATATGCCCTCACCATACAATCACCCCGTATATTCATATTAAAACCTTACAAAAAAAAGAACAGTTTGTTAATAAAACAAAAAAACTCTTTTCAATTATAAAAATCTGTGATATAATGCATAGTATTGACCTTGAGGAGGGTAACTTAATGAATTTATGTTCACGATGCGGAAAAAATCCCGCAATAATTTTTATAACGAAAATGGAGGGCAATCAGACGACAAATGAAGGGCTTTGTCTTGCCTGTGCAAAAAATATGGGCATTGCACCTCTTAATCAAATGATGGAAAATATGGGTATAAACAGCGAAGAGGATATCGAAAACCTAAATAACGAAATGTCTGAATTTATGAACACTATTGGCGACATTTCTTCCCCGGATGACCTTAAAAATATGTTGGAAAACATCAGTGGCGGTGATGACGACGAGGGCGGAGCGGCGACCGCACCCCTTGGTTTTTTATCAAATATGTTTTCCTCGGACAATTCGGATAAAAACACGAACGAGAAAAAAAACAATCCAAAGCACAATCAATCAAAAAAAAGAAAAATGCTTGATACCTACGGAACAAATCTCACAGCAAAAGCCGCACTCGGTCAGGTTGACAGAGTTATTATGCGTGATGCCGAGATTGACCGTGTTATTCAAATTCTTAACCGTCGTTCAAAAAATAATCCTGTCATTCTCGGTGAACCCGGTGTCGGCAAAACAGCAATTGCTGAGGGTCTTGCAATGAGAATTTTTGAGAAAAATGTTCCGCCGAAACTTTTTGGCTATCAACTGTACCTCATTGATTTTACCGCTCTTGTTGCCGGAACACAATTCAGAGGACAATTTGAAGCAAGACTTAAAAGTCTTTTGAATGAGGCGTCGGAAGCAGGAAATGTCATACTTGTTATTGATGAAATTCATAACATTGTTGCCGCAGGTGATGCGGAGGGTGCTATGAGTGCCGCAAACATTTTGAAGCCCGCACTTGCAAGAGGAGAAATCCAGATAATCGGAGCAACAACGCTTTCCGAATACAGAAAGCATATCGAAAAGGACAGTGCCTTGGAAAGACGCTTCCAACCCGTTTTGGTTGACGAACCGTCTGTTTCCGAAAGCATCGATATTTTAAAGGGAATAAAAGATTACTACGAAAAATATCATAATGTCAAAATTTCCGACAAGGTGATAGAGGATGCCGTAAAGCTGTCGGAAAGATATATAACAGACAGATTTTTACCTGATAAAGCAATAGATGTTATAGATGAAGCCGGTTCAAGGGTTAATCTTAAAAACAAGGCACTCTATGATGTCAAGGTTTATACCGACAGGCTAAACGCCATAAATGCCGAATCGGAACAAGCTACCGAAGATGCGGACTTCGAAAAAGTTGCAACTCTCCGTTCAGAAAAAATCAACCTTGACAATCTCATTGTTCAGGCAAAAGCTGAAGCCGATAACGCGGAGATAACATATGATGATATTGCCGCAGTTATTGAGGGATGGACGAAAATCCCCGTTCACAAGCTTACAGAGGACGAATCCGAAAAGCTCCTTTCGCTTGAAGAGAAAATACACTCCCGTGTAATCGGTCAGGATAACGCAGTAAACGCCGTTTCAAGAGCAATACGCCGTTCCCGTGCCGATATTTCAACAAGAAAAAGACCCGTTTCATTCATTTTTGCAGGTCCGACAGGTGTCGGAAAAACCGAGCTTGTGAAAACAATTGCGGAAGTAATGTTTGGCACGGAGGATGCACTCATTCGTTTTGATATGTCGGAATATCTCGAAAAACATTCGGTTTCAAAACTTATAGGCTCACCTCCCGGATATGTCGGATATGACGATGCCGGTCAGCTTACCGAAAAAGTCAGAAGAAAACCTTATTCTGTAATTCTTCTTGACGAAATGGAAAAAGCCCACCCCGATATTTTCAACCTCTTCCTGCAAATTCTTGATGACGGAAGAGTTGCTGACAGTCACGGAAAAATCGTTAATTTTGAAAATACAATAATCATTATGACTACAAATGCCGGTTCGGAATTCAAAAGTACGGCACTAGGCTTCGGAGCAAGTGACGAAATCACTCTTTCCGACAATGTCGATAAGAGCTTGAAGCAGTATTTCCGTCCTGAATTTTTGAACAGAATTGACGAAATTATTACTTTCAATCCTCTCACAAAAGAAGAATTGAGAAAAATCTGCAATTTGCTTCTTGAGGATATCAGAAATAAATTTGCCGAGAAAAATGCCGAAATCACAATCACCGATGCGGCAATAGATGTTATCGCAAAAAACGGTTACGATGTGAAATACGGAGCAAGACCGCTGAAACGCTCAATCCAAAAGCTCCTTGAAGATAAACTTGCAAAGCTGTCTTTGACAGGCAAAATCACTAACGGTTCAAAAATCATTGTTGATTCCGATAACAACGATTTATCCGTTACCGCTGTCACAGCGTAAGTATATGGGTATAAAATCACCGACACAAAAAAGCGTATGAATGATATCATCCATACGCTTTTTTATTACAGTACCTTATTTAAAAAGTCTATTGTTCTCGGATGTTTTGGATTTCCCAAAACTTCCTGCGGTGTTCCGTCCTCAAGAATAACGCCCTCATCGATAAATATTACTCTGTCTGCAACTTCCCTTGCAAATCCCATTTCGTGGGTTACAACAACCATTGTCATTCCCTGTGCCGCAAGCTGTTTCATAACCTGAAGCACCTCGCCGACCATTTCGGGGTCAAGTGCGGAAGTCGGTTCGTCAAAGAGCATAATATCGGGATTCATTGCCAAAGCTCTTGCAATAGCAACTCTCTGTTTCTGTCCTCCCGACAGTTGTGACGGAAAGCTTTCGGCTTTTTCCGTCAAGCCTACTCTTCCCAACAAATCCATTGCAATTTTCTTTGTTTCTTCCTTATCCATCTTCTTGATATCAACAGGTGCAAGCATAATATTCTTCAATACATTCATATTGTTAAAAAGATTAAAATGCTGAAATACCATTCCGATATTTTCTCTGACCTTGTTGATATTTATTTTTTTATCGTCTATATGATATCCGTCAACAACCACTTCACCGGAGGTTATTGTTTCAAGTCTGTTAAGGCATCTCAAAAATGTTGATTTTCCCGAGCCGGACGGTCCTATGACACAGACAACCTCGCCCTCATAAATGTCGGTTGAAATTCCTTTCAACACTTCAAGATTGTTAAAACTCTTAACAAGATTATTGACATGGATTTTTACATTTTTTTCATCAACGCCCATGCTTCAATCTCCTCTCCAATGCATTTGCAACCTGCTGCAACGCCAATATAACAACAAGGTACATCACAGCAATGACTGCCCATGTTTCAAAAGACTTAAATGTGATTGCGATAACATTTTGTGCTTTATTGACCAATTCAGGAAATCCGATAACTGACAAAATAGATGTATCTTTCAATGTTATGATAAACTGATTCACAATACTCGGAATCATATTTTTTATCGCCTGCGGAAAAACAACTCGGAACATTGCTCTCCAATATCCCATTCCAAGACTTCTCGCAGCTTCCATCTGTCCGGGATTTATCGACTGGATACCCGCTCTTATAATTTCCGACATATAAGCTCCGCAGTTTAGGGCAAGACATATCGTTCCTGCCTGGAGCGATGTGAAAATAACGGAAATTCCGATTGATTTCAAACCTCTCGGAACGCCGTAGAACACGAAAAACGCCAACACTATCATCGGAACTCCTCTTATAAGGTTGACATATATCTTTGAAATTGCCCTGCATATTTTGCTGTCAACAACGCTTGCCAATCCGAAAACAATTCCGAGAATACATCCGAAAAAGAGTCCCAATAAAGCAAGAAGCAGGGTTTGTCCCATAGCCGCCAGCAACAGCTGACCGTAAGTAAATATAATCTGGCTCATAAAGCACAAATCCTCCCGTATGTTTTGCAAGGGCATCGGATTTCGACGCCCTTACAGTTTCTTATGTTAAAAATTAACCTACATATTTTTCGATGATTTCATCATATTTTCCGCTTGCCTTAATATTTTTAAGACCTGCATTGAATTTTTCTATAAGTTCCTGCTTATTGCCGTCAAAAATCGCCATACCGTATTGCGCAGGCTCATTTTCCGTTCCGTCAACAAATACCATATCCAACTCTCCGATTTTGATGTTATACTTCAAAATCGGTGTATCATCGATACAAGCGTCAACCTGACCGCCGATAACTGCCTGATACATATCGGGTGATGTTGAGAAAGTAACAACTTCAAAACCGTATTGTTCTTTTATGCTTTCAGCATATTTGTTACTCATTGTTCCGTTCTTAACGGCAACTTTCTTTCCGTTTAACTCATCAAAGCCTTTGATTGAAGAGCTTTTTGCAACCGCCATTCCCTGTGTTGCATCATAATATCCGTCAGAGAAAATCCAACCGGAAGCTTTTCTTTCATCCGTGATGGATGCTCCTGCAATCATACCGTCTGCCTGACCCGCCTGACAAGC
Source organism: uncultured Lachnospiraceae bacterium (assembly GCA_964530315.1). Lineage (GTDB taxonomy): Bacteria > Bacillota > Clostridia > UBA1381 > UBA1381 > RGIG1988. The sequence continues at coordinate 113,862 of CAZGZZ010000001.1, read as the reverse complement.
CGCAATTGCCGCATCCCAGCCAACATATTGAAGGTCGTATGTGAAATTCTGATCTTCTGCAATAGCCTTTAAAATATCCATATCGATTCCGACAATATTTCCGTCAGCATCCTGGAATTCAAAAGGACTGAATCCTTTATCCGTTGCTATAACATAATCTTTTGTTTGCTGTGCACCACAGGAAGCGAGTCCCACGCACATCATTGCCGCCAAAATAACCGTAATAATTTTTTTCATAAAAATCATACTCCTTTTCCTCAAAAAATCCGACTTTTCATAAACAGTCGCTAATACTCTTTTAATTATACCATAAATATGCAAAAAAATCAACTGTTTTTTAAGAGCTGAAAAGGTATTTTTCACCTTATCAGTGGGCGACCACACAGGGTCGCCCGAAAAACCTTGCAATAGTTGTGATGTTTTTTAACCTTCAACTTTATCAACACGCTTAGGGCTGTCAGATAATTTATATCTGACGGCCCGTTAAATCGTATTCACTTGCATCGAGAATTTCAACCTTTACAATATCGCCGAAATCAATTTCATCATTTGCGGCAAAATAAACTGTTGAATCAACACCTATACTGTCACCACGGCTTCTGCCGAAGAACAGATAACTTTCTTCTTCATATCCCTCAACCAAGACCTCGGTAACAGTTCCGATTTTTTCTTGGTTTATCGAAAGAGAAATCCCCTGTTGCAGCGTCATAAGTCTGTCAAGTCTCTCCTGCTTCACTTCCTCCGATATTTGTTCATCAAATTCTGCCGCAGGCGTATCCTCCTCCGGAGAATACGCAAAAACACCCATTCTGTCAAACTTTATTTCCTTAACAAAATTATAAAGTTCTTCAAATTCCTCTTCTGTTTCACCCGGAAAACCGACAATTATCGATGTTCTTATAACCGCATCGGGCATTTTTTCCCTTATATAGGAAATCTTTTCTTCAATTTCCTTTCTGTTTGTTCTTCTTGCCATTCTTCTCAAAATTCTGTCATTGATATGCTGAATCGGCATATCGATATAATTACAGATTTTTTCGTTTTTAGCCATAACATCTATAAGCTTATTTTCAATTGCCTCGGTATAATAATAATGAACTCTTATCCATTCTATACCGTCAATTCCGCAAAGCATTTCCAAAAGCCCCGAAAGCGCATATTCCCCGTAAATATCCTTACCGTATCTTGTTGTATCCTGTGCAATCAATATCAGCTCTTTGACACCTTTTTTTGCCAGTTCTTCCGCTTCCCTTACGATATCTTCCTTTTTTCTGCTTCTGAATTTTCCTCTGATCTTCGGAATAGCACAGTATGTGCAATTATTATCACATCCGTCGGCAATTTTTAAATATGCCGTGTATGACGGAGTTGACAAAATTCTCGGCAGTCCCTCATCGGGAGTAAAATCCTTATTTCCGAAAAGTGCGGGTTTTTCACCCGATGCACAGCTTTCTATAACTTCCGCAATCTTATGATAATCTCCCGTCCCGACAATTGCATCAACCTCGGGAATCTCCTCCAAAAGTTCATTGTTATATCTTTCCGCAAGACATCCCGATGCAATCAAAAGCCTACATCTTCCGTTTTTATATTCAGCCATTTCAAGAATTGCATCAATGGATTCCTGTTTTGCCGATTCGATAAATCCGCAGGTATTAACCACAATAACATCTGCATTTTCCGGCTCTTGTACAATTTTATGCCCGTATTCTTTTAAAATTCCGAGCATCGTTTCGGCGTCCGTTTGATTTTTTGCACATCCCAAAGACACCATTCCAACATTATATCCCATATTTTTCACCTTTGTTCACATTTTTTCACAAGTTCATAAAGCTTTTCCAACGCATCGGGACAAGCCACTTGTTTTAAGTTCTCCGACATATCCGACAATGTTTTTTCATCGGACGCCAATGAATTAATTTCATTATATAAGGACTCCGGCGTAAGCTCGCTTTCCAATATAACCTTGCACGCCCCTATTTTTTCAAGTTCTCTTGCATTCTGTTCCTGATGATTTCTCACAACATTCGGAGACGGAATAAGAATAGACGGTCTTCCGAGCACCGCAATCTCACTGACGGTTATCGCTCCCGAGCGTGCAACAACGATATCTGCCGCTGCCATCGCAAGATGCATATTATCTATATAAGGAACAACCTTTATATCCTCCGACAAATCCATATTTTTGATTTTCTTTTCTATTTCATCATAATTTCTCTCGCCCGTGCCGAAGAGTAATTGAATTTTGTTATCATCCGAAATCTTTTTTAAAATTTTAACCACATTTTCATTTATTTTCTGTGCTCCCAAGCTACCACCGAATATCAGCACAAACGGTTTTTCCGAAAGTCTCAATTTCTTTCTTGCTACCGTGTAATCGGAATTCAAAATCTGCGTTCTTACGGGATTTCCCGTCAGAACACACTTTTTATTGTTCTTCATTATATCAAGTGTCTGCGGAAAGCTTACCGCAACATAATCAACATAATTCATTGAACCTTTAACTGTCAATCCCGGATAGACATTCTGCTCATGTATGAGTGCCGGCACGCCCATTTTATGGGCCGCCATTGCAACGGGACCGCTCACATATCCGCCCGTCAAAACAACTGCATCGGGTTTGAAATTTTTGATTATTTCTCTGCATCTTTTCTTTGATTGTGACAATTTTTTCAAAACAGAGATGTTTTTCAATAAATTTTTTCTGTCAAAACCACAGATGTCGATATATTCTATATCATACCCCGCTTTAGGGACAAGCTTTTTTTCCAGACCATGCTGTGTTCCGACAAACAATGCCTCAAAATCCGTTTCCTTTTCTTTTATATAATCGGCAATTGATATCGCCGGATTTATATGTCCTCCGGTTCCCCCACCGGCAAATAAAACTTTCATACTTTCCTCCGCTAACTTTTATTTTTGACCCTGTGTCTTGAAACATTCAAAACAATTCCCATTTCCATCATAAGAACGATTATGGCAGTTCCTCCGTAACTGAAAAACGGAAGAGTTATACCCGTATTCGGAATAATTGTTGCAACAACACATATGTTAAACAACGCCTGAATTGCAATATGTGACATTATTCCGACAACCGTAAGCGATGAGAATGCATCGGGTGCGTGAATTGCAATCATCAACCCTCTTATTATCAACGCACAAAACAAAATTATTACCAAAATTGCTCCCAAAAGTCCAAGTTCTTCGCAAACTACAGCAAAGATAAAATCATTATACGGTTCGGGCAAAAACGATGTTTTTTGAATACTCTGTCCCAAGCCTTGACCGAACAATCCTCCCGATGCAATAGAATAAAGTCCTTGCACTGCCTGATAACCCGTTACCTGTGCATCCAAAAACGGATTAAGCGATACCATAACACGCTTACTTCTTACCGGGTCATTCATAACATACATAATTGCAAGCGGCACAACCGCAACAGCAGCACCGAGAAAATATCTGAACTTGACACCGCCGGCAAGCATAACCACAACAGCAATTCCGCAAATAACAATCGCACCGCTCAAATGTGTTTCCATAAGCATTAAAAGTGCTGTTATTCCAACCCAAATAAGCAATCTTAACATACCGGATATTTTCGTTGGGTCATATGCTCTTTCCTGAATTTTTTTTGCTATAAACATTGCCATAACAGGCTTCATAAATTCAGACGGCTGTAGTTCAAAACCCGGCAACGGAAGCCAACGGCGTGAACCGTTATGAACAATACCGACATTCGGTATTAAAACCAAACCTAGCAGAATCAAGCATATTATCATAAATATTCCCACATACGGCTCATATTTTTTATAATCAATACGGGAAATAACAAGCATCAGCACGAAACCGACAATCGCAAACAAAAGCTGTTTTTTAAAAAATCGGAAAGAATCTCCGGTAAGTCTTAAAGCTCTCGGCGAAGATGCACTCAAAACCATAACCAAACCGACACACACTATGACTATAACAAGAGTCAAAAATGTGAAATCCAAGTCACCGGCCACAACTGTTTTCCTGTTTTTATGCGGAATATTCCTTTTGAGCGGATGTCCTTTTGATTGTCTTTTTTCAACGGGTCTTTTTCTTTTTGTTCCGTTAACTCTCGAATTAACCATCTCAAATCCCCTATTCTTATAAATTAATCAGTGGCATAAGCGAAATAAATGCAATAACGCAAAGTAATAAGCTTACAAGTGAAAATACGATCACAATTTTTTTCTCATTCCAGCCGCACATTTCAAAATGGTGATGAATCGGTGACATTTTAAATATTCTTTTGCCCGTCAATTTAAATGATGCAACCTGCAATATTACCGAAAGTGTTTCAAAAAGATAAACAAAACCGGCAATAACCAAAATCAACGGCATTCTCATTCCGACAGCCGCAACAGATATTACACCGCCGAGAAACAACGAACCTGTATCCCCCATAAAAACAGATGCCGGGTATTTGTTATAACATAAAAAGCCTATGCATCCGCCTGCAACCGCCAATGACAAATATGACGCAGAGGACGAGAAAAAGTGTCCCGCAAGTGCCAAAAACAAACTCTCAACAACCGTAATCGATGCGGCAAGTCCGTCTATTCCGTCGGTCAGATTGACCGCATTGACGGTTCCGCAGACAACAAATAAAATAAACACAACATAAAGCCATACGGGCATATGAAAAGTTACATTCGAAAATGGTATTATTATATCCGTTTCGAGATTTCCCGTAAAATCAAGTACAAGTACATATATAACTGATAAAATTGCCTGAAGTGCAAATTTTTGGATCGCCGTCAAGCCGAGATTTCTTTTTTTGACAACCTTAACATAATCATCCACAAAGCCGATTGCACCGTATCCCAAAGCAATAACAAGCATTATCAAAAGTTTAATGTCACGCTTTATTATAATCGCCACCACACAGCTCATTGCAACGCCCAAAATAAACATAAGACCGCCCATTGTGGGAGTTCCGCTCTTTTTTTGATGCCATACAGGGCCGTCCTCCAATATTTGCTGACCGAATTTCAATCGGTGAAGCCAGGGAATAAACACAGGTCCCGTCACAAGAGTCACCGCCATTGACATCAAAAAAACAATTAAATATCCGATATCCAAACCTCTTCCAAACAATTCAGGCATTTTCAAAATTCCTTTCATTCATTTTCTTCCGTTATTTTTTCAACAACTTTTTCAAAATGCATTCCCCTCGATGCCTTAACAAGCACGGTATCATTTTTTTGTATCAACAGAGGAATTTTTGACACAAGCTCATCTGTCGTATCAAAACATATGCAGTCGGCAAAGCCGTTTTCCTTTGCACCGTCGGCAATAAATTTTGCATTTTTTCCGGCTGTTATCAAAACATCAATCTTGTTTTCACACACTGCTTTTCCCAGCTCACTGTGTGCATCCTTTGCAAATTCTCCCATTTCAAGTATATCACCTAGTACGGCAACTTTTCTTGTGTTTTGTGTTGACAAAACCTTTAGTGCCGCTTTCACCGAGTCGGGCGAAGAATTGTAGCAATCGTTTATAACGGTAACTGTTCCCATCTTCTCAACCGACATTCTCATTGCCGTGAGAGAAAAGTTTTCTATTCCCTCAACAATCTTGTTCGGTCCTATGTTGTAATGAACACCGCAGGCAATTGCCGCAAGAGCATTATAAACATTATGAACTCCCGGTGTCTTTATATGAATACGATATTCTCTCTCATAGATATCAACCGAAAATTTTGTGCCGTCAAGTCCGAGATTTTCTATGTCACGGGCTTGATAATCACAGAAATTTTCAATACCGTATGTTATAACGGAGAAATCCTCAAATTGCTTTGCTTTTTTCAGGTGTTTATCATCACTGTTCACTATCAGCAAACTGTCCTTATCAAAATAGTTGCAAATTTCAGTTTTTGCCTTAAATATACCCTCCTGCGAGCCAAGATTTTCTATGTGAGACATTCCTATATTTGTTATAATCGCAGTATCGGGTCTTGCTATATCCGCAAGATAATCTATTTCTCCAAAAGCGGACATACCCATTTCAAAAACAGCTGCCTCATGACTTCTGTTGAGCTTTAAAACCGTCAGTGGAAGCCCCAGCTCATTATTGAAGTTTCCCTCGGTTTTCAATGTATGATACTGCATATTCATAACTGCCGCAAGCATATCCTTTGTTGTGGTTTTTCCGACACTGCCCGTGACCGCAACGGTTTTTATATTGAATTTTTTTTTGTACCATTTGCTCAAATTGCCCAAAGCCTTTGCGGAATCCTTAACAAGAATAACCGTTTTATCGCTTTTTATCTCCTGTTCGGAAATAACCGCATTTGCTCCGTTTTCAAAAGCTTTCGGAATATATATGTGTCCGTCGGAATTTTCACCCTTTAGGGCAACAAACAAGGTATTGTTAAAAACCTTTCTCGAATCAATGGAAACACTTTCAATCAATGTTTTCTCACTGCCCGATATTATTTTTCCGCCCGTTGCGGCGGCTATATCATATACTGTAATTTTCTCCATTGCTTTTATTCCTTTCAGCTTATTTGTTCTGTCCAATATTTGACGGCTTCCCTCTCATCAAAATGAGTTTTTCTGCCATTTTCTGTTATATAATCCTCGTGACCCTTTCCGGCAAGAATTACATAATCGTCTTTTTTTGCATATTTCATTGCGTAGCCTATCGCATCAAATCGATTTTTTATGACAACATATCTGTCGCACACATCTTCAATGCCTTTTTCTATGTCTTCAAGGATTTTATCGGGATTTTCAAATCTCGGATTATCCGATGTGATAACGGTAAAATCGGAAAGTTCTCCCGAAATTTTCCCCATTTCGCATCTTTTTTGGCTATCTCTGTTTCCTCCGCACCCGAAAAGAGTTATCACTCTTCCTTTGCAAATTTGTCTTATCGCATTAATTATATTCCGAAGTCCATCTGGCGTGTGTGCATAATCTATAATCACATCAAATTCCCTGCCCGTCTCTATCCATTCGGCTCTTCCTCTGACACCTGTTGTTTTTTCCAATGCTGATTTTATTGTTTCGGGATTAATTTCGGAAAGTCTTGCCGCCGTATAGGCACAAAGTGCATTATACACAGAAAAGTTTCCGGGTATCGGCAAAATTATCTTTGTTTTTATTTTTCCGTCATTTATATAAAATTCGGTTTTTTCAGCCGTGTATGAAATTTCCGATGCAGTCACATCTGCATTTTCAAATCCTACCGATATCGATTTGTCCCCGAATTGCTCATAAAGTCTTTTTCCGTATTCATCATCGGTATTTATTACGCATTTTTTTGCGGAATAAAAAAGTTTTTCTTTTGATTTGAAATAATTTTCGATATTTTTATGAAAATCGAGATGATCCTGTGTCAAATTGGTAAAAACTCCGATATTGAAATTCATACCATATACTCTGTCAAGCTCCAATGCGTGCGAAGATACCTCCATAACTGCATTTTTTGCACCCAACTCATACATATTTTTTAATATATTCCAAAGTTCGGGTGCTTCGGGCGTTGTGGAGGTTGTAAAACTTTCATCAGTTTGATGAAAATTGTAATAACATCCGTTTGTACCTATCAACGCTGTTTTTCTTCCCGCTTCGCACAAAATATCTCTCAATAAATGTGTTACGCTTGTTTTTCCGTTTGTCCCGGTAACTCCTATTGTGTGCATTTTCTCATCTGCGGCAGAATAAATCTTTTTTGCATATTCCGCCATTTTTCTTCTCGGATTATGCGAAAGAATGACAGGAATGTGTGAATCAATCACTCTGTCGGCAATAATCACCGCCGCTCCCCTTGTTTCCGCCTCCCGAATATGAAGATATCCGCTGTCGTGCTCACCGCACAGGCAAACAAACACATATCCCGGTTTTATCCTTCGTGAATCACAGGTTATACCCTTTATCCGGCAGTTTTTTTCGATATTTTCAACATCGAACAATTCACCGGTCAAAATACTTATCACACCTTTCAAACATTAATCAGAGGATGCGTGTCGGAATTCAACGCTGACAACCGTTGCAGGCTGAACCTTTTTGCCGGGTTCTATGCTCTGCTTAACGGCATATGCACCCTTGGTCGAATTAAGTCCCGCACCGACAGCCTCAAAGTTCAAACCGTAATCCTCAAGCTGTTTTCTTGCAGCCTCAACACTCATTCCCGAAACATCGGGGACTGTCATCAGTTTATTTTTATCGATTTCTTCGGTGTATATTATCACTGTCGAACCGGAAGTTATCGATGCTCCCGGCTTTGGAAGTTGGTCAACAACCGCTTCAGCATCACTGTTCCCCGAAATTCGTACCTTAAAGCCTGCCGCTTCGATTGTTTTCTTTGCTTCTTCAACAGACATTGTTCTGACTTCCGGCACTATGATTGTATCGGCAACCGCTTCTTTTTCGGTGTATTGTCTTTCAACACCCATATATTCAAGAATATCTTCAATAACAGAGCCGACAACCGGCGCACAGATAGTGCCACCGTATCTCACCGCACACTGTGGTTCATCCATCATAATAAGGCAAACAATTTCGGGATCATCCGCAGGTGCGAAACCGACGAAAGACGCAATTCTCTTGTTATTGTTTCTTCCTTTTTCCGATGTACCTGTTTTTCCGCCTATTCTGTAACCCTTAATATAGGCGTTTTTACCGGAACCTGTCGGGCTTGAAACAACACTTTCCAATATTTCTCTCATTGTTGCCGAAGTTTCTTCCGATATAACCTTGTTTTTAATTTCGGGCTGATAACTTTTTATAATTCCGTTCTCATCTCGAATTTCCTTAACTATCTGCGGTTTCATAAGATTTCCGCCGTTTATAACCGCAGAAATTGCACATATGTGCTGAATAGGAGTTATCGAAAAACCCTGACCGAAAGCACTTGTCGCAATATCTGTTTCCGAAAGATTATCCTTTTGATAATAGATACTGCCCGACTCACCGTTCAAATCTATTCCTGTTTTTTCCGTATATCCGAACGCCTTGAAATATTCCATAAACTTTTGAGAACCGACTCTCAATCCAAGATCCATAAATACCGGGTTACAGGAATTCTGAACACCCTCAACAAAGGTTTGCGAACCGTGACCCTCAACCTTATGGCACTTAATTGTTCTGTCGGCAACCTGCTTGCTTCCCGAGCAGTAAAATGTCGAATTTTTATCGACAACATCCTCCTCAAGTGCCATTGCCGCAGTGATAATTTTGAATGTTGAGCCCGGCTCATATGTATCTGATATTGCCTTGTTTCGCCACATCTTCTGCATAATCAAATTTGTGGCTTTTTCGCTTATTTCCTTATTGTCCGATTTGTATCCCGAAAGATTTTCATCTTCATCGAGCATAACTGCCATATTGACAAATTTGCTTATGTCATTATATGCATTGACATCGAAATCCGGTTTTGTTGCCATTGCAAGAATTTCACCCGTTTTCGGATTCATAACAATTCCTGTCGCTCCCTCTTTAAGAGAATATTCCGTAACTGCCTCTTCAAGACTTTTTTCCAAGAAATGCTGTATTGTTTCATCAATTGTGAGAACAACATCTGCACCCTTTTGCGAATCCTTCATTTCCTCATACTGATAATCCGTCATTGTTCCCGATGCGGAGCGTGTGCTGATTATGCTTCCCGGCTCTCCCGAAAGCTCATCATCAAACATAAGCTCAATGCCCATTCTTCCGTCATTATCATAACCTGTAAAACCGAGAATATGCGGAGCAATTCCGTAGGAATAATATCGTTTTGAATCGCTTTCAAATATTATACCCTTAAAGAATTTGCTTGTATCTGGATTTTTTTTCGAATCCTTCAATTCCTGAATTGCCGCTGTTTCTTCAACGCTCAATCTTTTTTTCAAAACTTGATATTGCGTATTTGATTTTGTCAGTCTTTCGTATATGTAATCATAATCAAGCCCTATAATTGAAGATAATCTTGTTGCGACAATTTCCGCCGCTCCATCCTTTTCTATTTGTTTGGGATTGCAGACAAGAGTGCTGACCGTTGCACTTTCAGCAAGAGCCTTGCCGTTTCTGTCGTAGATAGTTCCTCGCATAGCATTAACCTGCGAAGCCTGTGTCTGCTGGTCTATAACCGCTTCCGTATATTCCTCGCACTTGAAAATTTGCAAATATCCTATTCTGATTATGGTAAGTGCCAAAAGCACAACCATTATTCCAATCCAGAGCATTGCTCTTCTTTTGATTTTTCCGAGATTTGTATGCATTGCTTTTTCCTTTCCGAAATCAATTGCTTTCAATATTTCGAAAAGCCAAAGACATTAATTCAGAATTTTTCTGATGTCTTTGGCCATTTACCTATTTGCTATCCACATCGGCAAATACACTATTACATATTATTTGCGACCTATTGTGAATATTCCGACAAGATTTCTTTTTAAATTTTTTGCCGCATTGCCCACCTTGCTTTTGACGCCCTCAACTTCACCTGCCGTAAGCTCCGTAACATCGTCACGGTCAATGCTGACATATTCAACCTGATATTGTTCCGGTCTTTGCATACCGAGCCTTGTTGTTGCGATTTCCTCAACCGTTGCAAGGTCAACGCTTTGTTCAAGCTCAAAAATTCTCTGACTTGTATAGGTTTGAACGGTTGTCAATTCCTTTTGCAAAGACTTTATGTTCTGATTTGTTTCATAAAGCTCAACATTTTTTGAAATCATATAATAAGCTGCCATCGACAATACAATTGCACAAACTATCGGTGTAAAATTTCTTTTTTTGGTTTTTTTAGCGGCGGTTTTTGCCGTTTTTTTATTTTTCTCTTCCGAGATATAATCTTCCTCATATTTATAAGCAAGATTTGAGTAACCCATTTTCACACACCCTTTGTATTTTCTATAATTTTTCTGCTATTCGTAGTTTAGCGCTCTTTGAGCGAGGATTTTCAATTTCTTCCTCATCCGTCGGCAAAATCGGTTTTTTTGAAACAATCCTGACAACGGGTTTTTTATTACAGACACATATGGGAAAGCTTTTGGGGCAAACACAACCCGTTGCCAGTTCAGAAAAAGTCTTTTTTATAATTCTGTCCTCAAGCGAATGGAATGTTATAATCGCAACTCTTCCTCCGGGCTTGAGCACATCAACTATGTCACAAACCGTATCCTTCAAAATTCCCAATTCGTTATTTACTTCAATTCTTATAGCCTGGAAAATTCTTTTTGCCGGATGAGATCCCTCAACCCTAACCTTTTTCGGAATAGCCGCTCTTATTATTTCAACAAGCTCCAAGGTTGTTTCAACAGGCTTTTGTTTCCTTTTTTCAACGATGAATTCGGCAACTCTTGCCGACCATTTTTCTTCACCGTATTCGTAAAAAATATGTGTAAGTTCTTCCTTTGTGTATCCGTTTACAACATCATAGGCACTTTTTTCATCATTTTTATTCATTCGCATATCAAGTCTTGCATCATGCATATACGAAAAACCTCTTTCGGCATTATCGAGTTGATAGGACGAAACTCCCAAATCGAGAACAACTCCGTCAACCTCTTTTATTTCAAGGTCTGCCAAAATTTGTTTTATTTGAGAAAAATTATTATTAACAACCGTAACATTTTCGCCGAATTCAGCTAAACGCCCTTTAGCCGCCTCTATCGCTTCGCAGTCACGGTCAATTCCTATCAATCTGATATTTTTTCCTCTTTTTAAGATACCGCTGCTGTGACCGCCTCCGCCGAGAGTTCCGTCAACATAAATGCCGCCGTCCTTTATGTCAAGTGCATCAAGTGTTTCTTCAAATAAAACCGAAATATGTTTAAATTCCATACCGCACCTCAGATAATTACCTGATATTTTTGAATTCCCTCAATGATAATATCGGTATTATCATCCTCTTGTGACATACCGTTATACAAATCGGCATCCCAGATTTCGAGTTTATTGTTTGCGCCAACAAGAACAATGTCCTTTTTCAAGCCTGCAGAGGCGATAAGCTCCGAAGAGAGGGGAATTCTTCCCTGCTTGTCGAGCTCACAATCAAGAGCTCTCGAAAAAAATTCTCTGACAAATCGTGCAAGATTTTTGTCGGTAGATGTCGGTATTTTGCGGAGATTTTGGACAATTTCCGCCCATTCCTCTTCCGTATAAAGATTAAGACAATCTTCTGTGGGAGCTTTTGTGATATAAACGGTACCCGAAAGCTTTTCTCTTATTTTTGCGGGCAAAACAAATCTGCCTCTTTCGTCAAGCTGTCTTTCATACTTTCCGACAAAGAAAACCATACGAGCACCTCCTCATTTATGTTCATTAGCAACAAATTTAAACCCATTTGCTCCAATTTGCTCCCATTTACTCCATATTATACACTATAAAAACCAATAATGCAATAGGATTTTAAAAAAAAATTAAATTTTTTTCAGAATAATTACAAATATTTCACACAAAAAAATAACCGTGGAAAACCAAGGTTTTCCACGGTTTGAGCGTGTTGATAAAGTTGAATTTCAGAAAACGCCTCAATCACCGTAAGGCTTTTCGGGCGACTGCACACAGGGTCACCCACTGATTGTTGATAACTTATGAGGCGAAAAATTCGTTTATCAATTGCCAAAATGATTAAGACTTCTGAAAATCATAACAGCCGCCTGTGCTCTTGTGGCATTTCCGAAAGGAACAAAATTATTGTTATCCATTCCATTGATTATGCCGGTCTGTGCAAAATAAGCAACCGCCATTCTTGCATAATTGCTGACGCTGTTCGCATCGGCAAAGTCAAGCACATCATATGTTGCGACAAGCTTATAGGCACGGTAGAGTATTACTGCCATATCCTGTCTTGTGATATTGTCGTTCGGGTTAAATCTGTTTTCCTCATCTCCCGAAACCAAACCCGCATCGTATGCCGCATAAACATAAGGAGCATACCACGAGTTGCTCGGAACATCAACGAAGAAATCACCCTTTGACAAAGGAAGGTCAAGTGCAAGAACAATTATCTTAACAAATTCAGCTCTTGTTATGTTATCCTGCGGAGCAAATTCTTCATCACTCTTTCCAGAAACAATATCATTGTTATAAAGATATTCTATAGCTTCTCTTGCCCACTCAACGCCGTTCAAGTCAGCGAAGGTTTTGTTCTTAACAGTTTCCGGAACAGTCGGCATAATACCGGCGAACGAGCCGCCGCCTCCTCCTCCGCCGCCACCGGCAAGAGGTCTTGCATCAATCAATGCTTGTGCAAGAGAGTTAATTGATGTTGCAGCTACTGCATAGTTTGCATACTTCTTGGCATAAAAATCACCGTAGAGTGACAATTTTTCACTCGGAGTAAGCTGACCGTAAAGCGATGTGTTATAGCCTATGAGAGTAGGATAGCTATCAATTATTATTCCGGCTGTCGAAGAAATTTCCGTTTCTATCGAGGAAAGCAATGCTTTTTCGTAAATTCTTGCTTTAACGGAAGCGGTATCGGTCAGGTCGGTTGCAACAATTTGTTCAACCATCTGTGCCTTGTTTTTCTGTTTTTCAAGATAGCCGTAAATTTTTGATTCATCGACTGCTGTTGTTGCTGCATCATCTTCCGACAACTTATAAAGACTGTCAAAGTTTGAAATCCAAGTGTTGAGCTGTGAGGTTGTTGTTATGTCGTTAAACATAGCAATCGATGCATATTCAAAGTAATCATCTCTGAATTCCTTTGCACATTCGATAACCTGCAAATATTCAGCTTCTGTTGTACACTGTGACGGAAGATTGTAATCAACGGCACTCATAAGAGAATTAAAAATTCTCGTCCCGTTTGTTTGCATATTTCCGGCAAAACTTCCGTCTATAGACAACGCTTCTGCATTTGTTTGCATAAAAGCAGTGTGTTCCGTATTGCTTTCAATTGTCTGAAGCAAGCTCAAAAGGGTATTACCGTCGGTATTTGTGTGCGTTTTCACATCTGTTCCGAGCTTGTAGCCCGAAATGGTAAAGCTGTATGCCCCGCTTTGTGAATTCATATCAAAAGGGAATTTTTTGAATTCAAAGCTTGTCTTCCCATCACTGCCAACCGTACCGACAACTTGGTCGGTGAAAGCGATTGAAGAATCGGGAGCTGTGACAACCAATGTAAAGCTTGTATTCTTTTTTACAGCCTGTGCAGTTCCGCTCACAACAACGGCATTTGAGCTGTTGTCAAATGTCAACACTGCGTCTATTGCTCCCTGTGCCGCATAGGCACAGGGAATTACATTGGCAAGGAGTGCAAATATCATAAAAACCAAAGTCTTTCTTTTCTTCATTTTCTCTCTCCTTATTTACTGTATATAACAATTTCTTGTGTCTTACGATATTTTATCAATACCGCAACATCGTCGCCCGGCTTGATTGATGAAATATCAACTCCGGTTGTCGGTTCTTTATTTTCGTTTGTTACCTTAACACAAGAAACACTCGAACCCGAAACAACTTCCGTTTTTCCGTCCTTATGTTCAATCAAAAGATAATCATCGAATTTTTCTTTAACCTTTCCGACAGTCCATCTTGTATCCTGGTTTGAAGATCCGGAAGAATATGAGTTATCGGAAATAAGATAATTGCTTGTTTGTGTGCTTCCGCCCACAGAGTAGTTTCTCTTTGCCTGACCGTCATTTGCATAGCAAATTTGAATGAGGTTTACATAACCGTTCACATCAGTTGTAACTCTCAACCAGTCACCGTATTTCAAGTACGGAACAACCGCAAGGTCACCGGAGCTTGCCTGCGATTCCTTAACTTTGTATGTAACCTCACCCGAAGATGAGAAACCTTTGATATAGTAACAAGCTTCATCTTTTTCATCAAGCAATGCTGTTGATTCGCAGAATATGAACGGACTTGAATAAGAAATTTCTGCCTCCGCAAACATAACTATATCCGCAAAACTGCTTGTTTGGTCAAATGTGAACAAGCTTGCTGTGAAGTCTGCCGCATATTTCGGAGAAGAACCCCAAACATACTCATCCTCAACGCTTCCGCTCTCACCTGTTGTCGAAAGCCAGATACCGTTCGGAGCAAATACCGATTTAACCATTCCGCTTGCCTTTTCAACCAAGACATTGTTTCCGCTCTCATATTGATATTTCAATGAGCTTGTGAGTTTGGTCAATGTATCCTTTGTTCCGCCTGCACCGTGTTCACAGGTATCGAAAACCTTTACCTTGTTTTTGGTTATCTGGAACTTGACAGGCGTTTTATCGATTGATTTTGAATCAAGAACCGTTTTTGCATCTTGAACATTTGTGATATATACGCCGTCAATATAAATTTTCTCACTGCATTCGTAGGAATTCAGCTTGTTATCTGTTGTATAAACTCTCACATAAAGCTTTTCATTGTCCTCGTCGATATAGCTTCTGACAAAAAGACCTATATTGTCGCTTGCCGCAATGAATTTAAACATTACAATTTCGCCGTTGGCATTAACATAAAATTCAATGCTGTCCGAAACGGAAATTGTCCCGTTAAATTCCGAAGCTTTCGGATACTGTTTTTGGTCAACCGTGATATATTCGGAAGAAACAGCACTGACACGACCCTCAAAAAGTCCTCCGCCGACAACAAATCGAATAAGTTTTCCGCCCATTGAGTTTTTACTTGTATAAACCATAGCGGTGTCTCCTGCTTTCAAATCCTTAAAGCGAACATTATCGCCGAATCTGTTGCAGAAAACAAAATCATCATCCATATTGATTGTCAAACGGCTTGTATCGGTTTTATTTACAATTATACCCTCATCATAATCGATTGCATCAATTACAATATTTTTATATTCTTCGATAAACACAACATCATTATAATGCGGATTGTTTATTAATTTGACACTTCCTTTAAGCGGATAGTTGTCGATAAATGTTTCCAAGCCTGCATCTATAACAACACCGTTATAGAAAATAACGGGATTTTCATATTTAAGCTTTTCTTCTTTTTTGCCGTTGTCATAAACGACTTCAGAAGTTGAAACACTTCTTATTTTATTTTCGATGCCGTCAATATCGGTAATTTCAACGGTATCCAACGGAGCGATGAAAACAAGAGTTTTTTCGTCACCGTTTTCACTGTAGAAGAAATCACATTCATAACCCAAAAGCTGACTTGCGGCACTGCTTCCGATTTCGTAGGTTTGATTATCGATCATAACCTCCGTTCCCGAGACATCGCTCTTCGGAGAAACCACCGAGCTGTAGCGTGTGGCATTCAAGAAGCCTCTTCCGGCTTTTATGCCCATTGTACGCTCAAGAGTTATTTTGTCGCTTTCTGTCATAAACACATCATTATCCTCATCAAATGCATAAGAATAATAATTTGAAATTGCGGCATTGTAGATAAGAGCCGCCGCATCTTCATTTCTCAAACTTCCGCCCGATGTTATGCCCTTGTTGAGCTTTAAATCGGTTGCAACCTGTGAATATGCGTTCTTGCCGTAAACATTCTCCAAAACACCGTAACCCATTGCACGGCAAAGAATTTCGACACCCTCGTTATAACTCAAAAATTCTGCAGGATTGAATTTTTTTCCGTTTGCTTTCAGAAATCCCTCATCCAACAGATAATTGACAGCTCTTATTTTGTCGCTATCATCCGGCATATCGGAAAATCTTGCATTTGTATCATCATACCAATCCTTGTTCAAGAGCTTAAATACCATTTGTGCAAAATCAATTTTTGAAACATAGAGTTTCGGATAGAAATTAGTATCCTTATCTCCGCTATCCAAAATGCCGAAAGCGGCAAGAGCGTTTATTTTGTTTCTCTGCTTGCTTGTGGAAATATCAACAAATTCGTCCGCACCGTTATAGACTTGATAAACGCTGTCTGCCGAAAGCGGAGCGAAAAATTTCAATGTATAAACATTTGTCGGAGAACCGTTCACCTTTTTCAAATAAACGGTGTGAGTCCCCGTAACTTTCTTTGTTATGTTATATTGACGAACAACCGAAGTTCCGAAATTTCCGCTGCTTTCCGCAACGAACTCAGCAATAACTTCGCCGTCCATACGGTCGAGAATGAGTTGGAATTTTGAACCGGCATATTGATCCGGAACACCGATTCCGACATCGACATATTTCGGCGGTACAGTTCCGAAATCGACACCCTCAAAATAATATCCGGCACCGTTTGTCATACTTCCCAAAAATTGTTCTCTTGCATTGTATCCACTTGCGGTTGCACCGTCAAGAGTGTTTGCATAAATTGTGCTGTATGCGTCACGATAAACAGCCGCATTTGACACAACCGGAAACATATTAATCACAACTGTCAACGCCATTAATACACCAATCAATTTTCTACTGATTTTCATAAAGTCCTCCCTTTCCTGTCAGTGTATTTATTTTAAGCTTATCACAAAATCGTTATCCTTGAACAGATATCCGTTAACACGAAGCCAAATCTCACGGGTTTGATACGGTTCGATATCAAAATCTTCAAATGTTATCAATGAACCGTCCGAAGCATTCAAAGACGCCCTGACGGAATCGAAGGACGATTTGTTTGAATTGGTTACAACCAATTTTATTTCCGCATTTATGAGATTTACAAAATTATCTGTCGGAACACCGTCTGACATATAGCAAACACCGATTATTGAAAGACTGTCCGGCATTGTTTCCTTTTCTTCGTATGCACAGGCTTTTCCCGAAATATCCGAAACACTGCCGTCAACATCGAGAACGCCGTTTGAAGAATAACCTACCGCACAATTTGCGATGCTTTCATTCAGGATAAGCTTCAAAGAATTTTCGTAAGGGTCATAGACCGTTTCCATCACCTTAATTTTTTTATTCTCCGCCGTAACCGTAAAGTTTTCGGGAATTACGGTATCGGGTCGAAGAAATTTTGTCGGAGTGTGTGTGAAAACACACACTCCGTTTCCAAATTCAATACTGTCCGAGTCAAAGATGCACCCCAGTCGTATCAAATGTGTATGGCTTAAAGGAAGGTACGAAATTGATAAGGTCATCCCATACAAACAATTTGATTGTGTATTCACCTGCATCAAGCTCGCTTATATCAACAGAAGCCATCGAAACAGCTCCGTCTGCCGATGTTTTTGAAACCGTTATCGGAGTTATGCCTGTTTTAACAAGCTGATTGTTACTGTTATATACAGCAACTATTGCCGAAACCTTTTCAACATCCCCCTGATTTGCAAATGTGATATATGCTGTAATTTCATCTGTATTTGCAAAATCAATATCGTTTATTGTTGTAACATCGCTGTTGTCTGCTTTAAATGTAACACCCTTTAAGGCGAATGTATCGGCAACAAAGATTGTCTTTTTATAAGAAGAAAGGTCTTCATTTGACGAATTCTTAACATCGATGAATGTAAGTGTGTAATTAACACCCTTTTTGAGTCCGTCTTCAAATGTGAGTGTAAGCTTTCTGTCAGCTTCAACATAAGAAGGTGTCATTGCAACTTCATTTTTGTCTGCATCATAAACTTTAATATTTTCAACTGTTGTTGCATCAAGGTCGTCATTCAAAATGTAAGATATTGTCTTATCCGCATAAGGAATTTCTTTTCTTATACCGAACACGAAATTCATTTCAATTTCTTCGGCTGCAACATAAATCTCTGTATCTTCAAGTGCAACGCCTTCAACAACACTGTTAAAGCCTTTAACCTTCAAAACATATACAGCATCTGCTTCAAGTCTTCCGAACTTAAGTGTCACATCCTTAATAACACCGTTCGACTTAACCAATTCATATCCGCCCTTTACCGTTGATGTTGTATCATCATCATTAAACTTTTCAAATGTCAACTTGCCCTCGATATCGGCAGAATTGAAATAGTTTGAAAATTCAATCTTCAAGCTTTGTGCATTTGCATCGATTGTTCCATCATTCACCGGAGAAGTGATTTCAAATGTGTCTCCGAGCGTAACCTTATCGAACTTAATTGTTTTAAGGTTGATTGCACCTACAGTTGCAACGAAAATTGTCTTTTTACCGCTCAAAACACTTGACAAATCAACAGTTTCGTCAATATATGTTGAGAAATCGGTGTAGTTGTCACACGAAATAACCGCAATCGGTGCAAAGTCTTTTCCGTCGGCATCCTTAACATATCCCGAAGAGCTTGTGTATGTCGAAGTGTCAACGGTTGAGTCAACCGCATAAATTCTGATACTTAGTGCAACACTCGATGATGCAGGATTTGAAGCCGCATTAACTGTTACTCTTGCCGCACCCGGTTCTCCGAAATCAATGTTTTCAAACTTTGTATAAGATGTTGTTTTCCAGCTGCCAAGTGCTCCATTTTCTACGTTGTAGTCTTTATACGATGAATTTATAAATTTATATGTGTCATAAGCCGTCTGCTTTCCGAATGAAATATTCATAAGGTTTACAGCTCCGACAGTTGCAACAAAAATCTGTTTTGTTCCCGTTAGTGCTTCAGTTAATTCTCCCGTCAAATCAATATAATCAGAGAATGTTGTGAAGCGTTCTCCCGACAACTCGGCAACCGGTACAAGATTTGTTCCGTTTGCGTCCTTCATAAAACCGGAAGATGCTGTGTATGCCGAAGTATCAACATTTTGGTCAACCGCATAAATTCTGACATTCAAAGGAACTTTGTCATTTCTGTTACCGCCGTCCGATGACGCATTAACGGTTACTTTAATCGCTCCCTCATCTCCAAAAACAACATTGCTGAATTTTGCAAATGAAGTACTTTTCCAACCACCAAAATGAGGAGTTACCGTTCCATAGTTATACGGTGTTGCTGCATCCGCAAACTTATTTACCTTGTAAGGATCAACAGCAATTGCTTCTGTGCTGAATTGAATACTCTTAAGGTTCGCCGGGCAGCCTGTTGCAACAAGAATTGTCTTTTTGCCTTTCAGAGTCTCGCCGAGTCTCATTTCAAAGCCTTTCCAATTTTCCCAACCGTCATAAGTAGCACCGTTATATACGGCAACAGCTGAAACATCTACCTTTGTAGCATCGCTGTTTTCCTGATATTTCATTTGTGCATAGTCTGCACTGTAATTTGTTAAATCCACATTTTCATCAAGAGCATAAACCATAATTCTGCCGGTATATCCGGAAGAACCTGCATAAACAGTTACTTTATTTGCTCCTGTTTCTCCGAAATCAACATTTCTTATCTCCGCATATGATGTTCCGTTCCATCCGCCAAAATGTCCTGTTGTGCTTGTATAGTTATGAGCTACCGCAACATCTGCAAAATTGTTGTTTGCGTAAGCATTAACCGTTTTCTTAACCGGCGTTTCCGGCTTATCCAATTCTGCGTCATATGCAAACTTTATGCTCTTGAGGTTAGCCGCACAGCTTGTTGCTATCCAAAGAGTTTTCTTTCCTGTAAGCTTTTTATTAAGCTCCATTTCATAGCCGACATAACTGCTCCATCCAACAAATGCAGGATTAACCATTTCGGCATCCGGTGTAACAACCGTTCCGTCTTTTCTCACGGTTCCCAAATCTATATTGTATTTTGAAATATCTTCTGTCTCATCAATTGCATATACAACAATTCTACCCTTGCTTGTTTCTCCTGAACCTGCCCAAACAGTTACCTTATTTGCTCCCGTTTCTCCGAAATCAACATTTTTGATTTCAACATATGCCGAACCGTCACCCGACCAGCCTCCGAGTGTATCCGTAACACTGCTATAGCCGTGAGCCGTTCCGACTGCCGAGAATTTGTTTTCGGCAAAGACATCGATTGGGTGAGCTTCCTTAAAGAACTGAATACTGTGAAGATTTGCATTGTTTCCTGTTGTAACAAAAACCTTTTTTTCACCCGTTACATTCAAATTAAATGACGCCTTTTGTTCATTGTAATTGCTCCAGCCGTCATATGTCGGAGCCGTTATTGTGATTGAAGGAGTAAGATTATTACCGTTTGAATCCTTCAAATATCCCGACCCACAGGAATATCCCGATGTATCAACATCCTTATCGATTATAAAAATCTTTATGGCTGCCTGATAATTTGCCGTCGAGCCTGCCTTAACCGTTACTGCTTTCGGTGCTGTTGTTCCGAAATCTATGCTTTGAAATTCCGCATACGCTGTTCCGTTCCAGCTACCAAATGCCGCACCTGTTACTGTACCGTAATTGTGACCGATTGCATTTCCGACAAACATTATCTCGGAATAAGCATCAAGAGCGGTTGTTTCCTCCGCATTAACATTTACTGTCAAACCAAGAAGCATTGTCAGGGCAAGAAAAAGCCCCATAAACTTTTTAAAATTTGTTTTCATAACAAAACCTCCTTAAATTAAAAGTCAAAGTCGATCGGCTGTGCCGTTGTCGCTCTGTATTCCCCGTCGATAAGCTCAAACACATAAACAAGCGCTTTCTTTGTGCCTGTTGCACAGGTGATAACATCTGAATACTGTCTGCCTGCCGGAATTGTTATTTTTTCTCCCGATGTTTTCAACAGTTTTCCGTTGACATCATACATAACAACCGACACAATAACATCCTTTGATGACTCTGCGTTGTTCTTAACCGACACAGTTGTATTATCCGTACCTTTCGTTGCCGTTGTTTCAGCAGAATGTTTCGGAACGGTGAAATTTATTGTTGACTTTCTCATTGCAGTTCCCGAAAGATTTTTCGGTCCGTCAACGGTTAGGGTATATTCGGTTCCGTAATCAAGATACTCACCAAGCTTAATCTTTGCTGTTCTTGTGCTTTCGTCGTAGCTGTCATACGAAACTTCAACCGCTGTTTTGTCTGTCTTTGAAAGTTTAAAACTATCATCATTGAAGCCTGTCATATCATCATCGAATGTCAATTCGATATAATCACTGTCCGCTTTCACCGAGCTGACACTTGTTTGAGACACTTTCGGAGTTACATACTCATAAATTTTGAAATATCCGAGTCCCGTCAAAACACCCTCCGATCCAATATTATATTGGTTAAAGAGTTTTATTTGTGTTATCTTTGTAAATGTTGTTTTTGCCTGATAATTAACACTTGAATTGTCGGGAGATGTTCCATATACTGTATATGTTCCGTCATCATCCATAATGAATGTGAAAACCAAGTGGAAAAATCCGTCGTCATTCCTTTTGTTTGTGCTGAAGTCATTTATTATTTCTTTCAGCCCTGTTCCGTTACGGCTTGAACCCCATGACGAACCGGAAGCGGAAAGTGCGATTTCATAATGTGTTCCGCCGTTGCACGCTCTTATTGAACGGCTTGTGGCATCACCCTCGCCCAAAACTCCGATTTCAAGACAAAAATCCTTACCGTTGGTTGATGTTGGCATATTGTATGCAACATAAGTATCCTTTGCGACTCCCGCCGAGTTTTTACCCTCGATATATTTCTTTGAGCCTTTTGTTTTTACCTCGAAATCGTCAGTTGAATTGTTTCCGCTCGACCAAAATTCAAGGTCTGTCAATGCCGCATCGATTGTACCGATACTCCAATCGGAGAAATCCTCATTTACAATACTTGAATCGAAAACGCTCAAATTGATATCACAAGGTGTCACCGAATATCCGTTAATCGATTCAACTTCGCCTACACGCAAGATGAAACGCTGACCCTCATTCAAGCCGTTCAGTTTGAATGTCACCGATTTTGTGTTATCGTCGGGAACACTCATTGTTGCTCCCTCAAAAACAGACTCGTCTGCGGCATTCAAAAGCTCAAGCTCTGCAAGTGTGTCTTTGTCGATATAGTTGTTAAATTCAACCTTTAATTCCTTTGCACTCTTTTGCAATACCGTTCCCTCTGTAGGAGAAACAAGTGTCATACTTGTCGGAAGTTCAACAAATCTATCCTTGCTGTCTTTATAAAGCTCTGCAGCATCTGCCGCTGTCAATGCTGTTTGGTAAGCCTTGAAGTCCGCAATTTGACCGAGATATGTTTTGTCCTCATCTCCCGCACCGCCGATTGAAAGGCTGTAGGCTTCCTTTGTAAGCTTTGTTCCACCCGAAACAGTACCCTTTTGCACACCGTTTATATAAACGGTATTGTCAAATTTTGATTTTTCGACATTCCATTTTCTTGTAATAACCCAATGTGCCCATTCGTCTTTGGGATAATCTGTTATCTCTATTTTTTCTCCGTCCGATGTGTTTAAATAAACACCGTTCGTATGAAATTTTAATTCGATATCCAAGTTTGCCGCATTATCCGCATCGGCATAAGCACCGCCGGCAAGATTGAAAAGGCAATAATTTCGATAAGATGCCTTGGGTTCCTGACTTTTTGTCCAAACCTCAAAGGAAAGCTCATCTGCTTGTGACAACTGCTCTGCAACCGTGTTGTCAACCGAAACCATTCCGTATTTTGTTTTTGTGCTTCCCGAATCAAAACCTGTCGTTAAAACTTTTGTCTCACCGCTTATCGATGAAATGATACCGGCTTGGGGCGAATTATCGCCCCTGCCATATACCGTAATTCCCGTGCTTTGATTTGTCACCTTATTTTTCACGGTTTGTGATTTCGCTGTGTATGCCGACAAATCCATATCAAAAATTAAATCCTCTGAATTTGCTGTGATGGCTAAAGCTGCGGTTTGTGTTAAAATGACCGATAAAAGAGTAATTACCGCCAATATTTTTTTCATTCACATCACCCCTTATTCATTTGCAGGCATCTCCGGTAAAAAACCGAAGAACCAGAAGTTTGATGTTCCCGTTCCGGGTACATTTGCTTTTGTCTTGCCGAATGACAAGTAGAAATCGTATGTTCCCGGCTGTAGAGTATGGTCAAGTTTTGCATAATATGTATTAAATACCGACCAACCGTCGCAAGCCGTATAAATTGTTGCAAGATCAGTGTTCTTTGCATCGCCGACCTTTTGATACTGAACCGTTACAAGCTGATCACCGTGATCCGGTGATGTTCCTGCCGCATATTGCATTATTGTCATAGGCTCTTCAACAACAACATTTCTGTATTGAAGAATTGTTCCCGGCCATGTGTTCTTTACATAATCGTTCACATTATCAGGTCCGACATGAGCCGCAGGAGGCATATCCGCACTACCGGCTTTTTCAACGCCTGTGTATGCACCGCCGTAAATCTTGTCTGCGGACAATGCAACCGACGGCAAGCCTCTGTCGTTGATGCTTATTCCCTTAACCTTCAATGACTTGAAGTCTGTAACCTTCAAATAAACATTTGTTTTTCCGCTCATTTTGTCAATTCCGACACTCAAAAGATCTGTTTTGTCCTCTGTTTTAGCGAAAGAGTCAAAGTAATTGTTCTTATATATAGTACCCTTTTCAATCGACTCGCCGACTATAACATCAACATTATCGTTTGTGTTCCATCTGTCTGATGTATAATAAATGTTGATATTGTTATTGTCTGTTCCGAAATCAACATCCTTGAAGCAGATGTATTGGTCTTTTCCGCTGAATTCCGCATTGCCGTCCTCATCGATTGTTACACCCTCGGAAAGTTCCGCATCCTTTGCTTCATATATAATAGAATCATTTGTGTTATTCTTGATTCTGTTATAATTAACAAGATAATTATCATCCTTTAAGCCTGCCCAGAAAGGTCGGCTATACGGGAATTCATCCGCTTTCAAATCCTTTGGACCGCCGTTAATTGCAAGCTTAATCTTTGAATTGTTCCAAATATTCACATCATCATGGTTATGGAATACATAATCCTGTGAATACTTAACTCCCTCTTGAGTTGTGAATACAATATTTTCATATGTATCTATACCGATTGCTCCGCCGTCGTGGTAGATAGCGAATGAATACGGGTTGGTTTTTGCACCTGTGTAATATACATAGTTGTTATGATACATACTCTGCTGTTTGTCTGTCTTTGCATATATCTGATATTCATATGTGATACCTGTATCAAGTGAGAAGAGAACACCGTCATGGAAGTCGTTATACGCAACCTCATAAGGAAGAATTGATGTATATTCATAACATCCCTCTCCGACAGCTTCGGGAGCCTGAACATTCAATGTCGATCTTCCGCAGTTATAGGCGGTGTTGTTATAAAGTGTAAATCCGCCTTTTCTGACTGTGTTTCCTTTATAAATCTCATTTCCGAATGTGATACCGCTCACATAGCTTCCCATATATCCGCAGTTTGCAACGGTGTTGTTTTCAATATATGCGTATGTCCCTACCATATATATACCTGCCGCCGCACTGTGATCGATTGTTGAATTGATGATGATATTATCTGTTCCGCCGACATAAATTCCGACTTCACCTTTTTGAGGTGCATCGTTTGTCGAATAAATGTTTCCGGAATAAATATATCCCTCACGCTGGTCAAGACCGTGTATATAATGGCTTATGTATTTCATTTCACAGTCGTTTAGCATACACATCTCGCTGTTGTTCATCTTGACACCGCCGCCGATTGTCTTTATTCCCTCGATTCTTACGAACTTTCTGTCAGCAATATCGATAACAACCTGTCTTCTCTTCACTTCAAGCTTCATATTTTCGGGATCTGCACCCTCTGGAGGAATGATGAGAAGTGCTTTATTCTCAACTACCCATTCACCCGGTATATCCATACAGTTCTTGTGTCCCGTGATATATGCCCAGTTTGATTTGTCTGTCGGTTGCGGTGTGTACCACCATTTTCCCGCAACATTTGCGGAATCTATTGTGATTTTGCCTTTTGTTGAAGCTTTAATTTTACCTGTACAAAGTGACCAGTTATATCCGTGTGCCGAAACAACCGTTCCGCCTACCCAATAACCATCCTCCTGGTCAAGAAGAGTGTCACTTGTCAAATCATATATTGTTTCATAGCTTGCGTGAATGTCACCCTTTGTCGGGAACAAATCGGAAAGCTCATTACTTCGCTCCGACATTTCAATTCTTGCGGTGTCGGGATTCGGATATCTTGCTTCGGCAATTGCTTTTCCGTTATAGAAAACCATATTTCTGCCGTCACCCAAATCAAATCCGAGATTTGCTGTATAAACATCACCCTCATAAGGTGCAAATTCCGTAACTTCCTCCAATGCGGAAATCACAACTTCTTCACCTTCTGCCGCTTTGAATGTGATTGGCTTTGTTGCCGTTCCGTCATTCTTCGGTGCGAATTTTTCTCTGTATGTTCCCTCTTTTACGATAACCGTATCTCCGGCAAGTGCAACTTCTCCCGCTTTTTTGAGAGTTGCAAACGGGAAGTCCTTGCTTCCGTCGTTGCTGTCCGAACCGAGCTTTTGAGATACATAGTATGTTTTTCCGCTCTGAACCTCATTTTCAAACGGTTCAAACTGTGCTTTAACATCTTCGATATAATTATCTATGATATTTTCAACTTCAAATCTGTCCTCATCTATGACAACAATTCCGTTTGACCAGCCGACATTCTTTCCGATTTCTTCGGCAAAGAATCTTACCGGGAGATATGCCTCTCCGTTTATATACTTCAAATTGTAGTCAAATTCAGAGCTTTCGCCGAATGCAACATTTCTTTCAAGGCGTCCGTCGATGAAAACATATTCATTTTCTTCCTGACGGAGCAATAGATATGATTTTTCCGGAATATCTTCTATATAATATCCCAACGCAAGAGCAAGTGATCTTGCCGGAAGATATGTCACTCCGTCAATCATTTTCGGAGTTTTTGTCAAATCCTCATTATCAACATATCTTCTCTGCCCTCTGACGATTAATGCGTTCGCATTAACATCAATCATAACAGCTCCCTGAACTGCCTTTTGATAATCGGTCGCTTCATTTTCGCCCTGCCACTTTGAGCTGATAGCCGCAAAGCCCGAAATTTCAACCTTGTTGAAACGGATTGAAGAAATTGCAACATTTCCCGTCACCGTAACATAAAGTTCCTGTTCTCCCTTTCTCATTGCTTTTGAAAACTTAACTGTTTTTTGTGTTTCAGTCTCCGAAAGCTCTGCACTTAAGCTGACATCACCCGATACAATTGACAACGATGCAGCTTTTTCAGCTGTATAGCTTATCGTTGCACTTTGCACATCGAATGGGAGAAAGAAATTGTATTTTACATTTCCTTTTCCGTCAGCAACCGTAATTGCGGCGTTTTCAACGGAATCCCCTCCGTTGTCAACACACCACTTTGCGTTAAGCTCATAGTATTGAGGCCCTTTTGTTGTATATCCTGCGGATGCACTTGCAACCGGGATAAATGACAGTGCCAATACCATTGCCAAAAGTCGTTTTTTCATTTTCATTCCTCCTGTTACTTTTTTTCCTGCCACCATTTGTCTATCTGTTTTTGAAGCTCGGAGATGATGGCATCCACTCCCGCTTCTTTCAATTCTCTTCTGAATTCTTCCAAACCCTCATCAGCATCGATAAGTCCCAAATCGAGAATATCTCTTCTTTTTGATATTATCACATTGCAGTTTGAAATCTGTGCCGAAATTTCACTTGTATCCGCCGAAAATCCGAGAATCGGCGATGCTATCGCACTTGTGTTAAAATCGGCTATCTGCTGAATCGTGTCGTCCTCCTGCTCTTCGGTAAGATAAATGTTTTTCTGCGAACCGATATGGAAATGGTTGATTCCCTCATAGTCGCTCTCCTCATTAATTGAAATCTTACCGTTCGGAAGCCTTTCATAATGTATTCCCTCAATGCCCCAAACAAGAAGATTATAAATCTCTTCATCACTGTTCATAATTTCAAGCATTTTGACCGCTTCCGCAGGATGAGTTGTCGTTGAGCTTACACAAGTCAAAGCCGCAAGCACACTTCCAGAATCCATCACCGCATCCGACATTTGCTTGTTTGTCCACGAATAACCTCTCTGACGAAGAAGTGTTTTTTCGTATTCGGGAACGAATATATGAAGCGTATAGGGTCTGCGTTTGACATCCTTGTCCTCCGCTTTTGACTCCTGCAAATCGCTTGCGTTGTAGGTATTACTCATATAACCCTTATCAACCCAACTTTTGCGAAGTCTCACATAATCCTCAAATTCCTTTGAATCATATTGATTTACCACAACCGGCTTTCCTCCGAGCTTATAATTTATCGCTCCCGGAACGCCCTCACCCAAAACATCCAAATATCCGTAATATCTTTGAACATGCGTCCATGAGTCACGAACCATAATGGCGTCGGGATGGGTTTTTACCAAACTTCCCATATATGTTCCGATATCCTCAAGTGTGTTAATTTCTCTGACGCTTATATTCGCATCATTCAAAAATTCCGTCGGTGCAGAAAATCCGAGTGCCTTTGCTTGAATTTGCCAATTTGGAACAGCGTATATCTGCTCTTTTACCGAAACAGCATCCCAAATCCGTGTTTCAGTCTGTTCATAAAGCTTCGGTGCATACACCGGTAAAAGCTCCGTCAAATTGAGGCAAGCACCTTTTGCAACATTTGTGTAGTAGTCATTTGACCACGACGATGTGAATGCAAGGTCATATTCTTTTCTGCCGGCATTAATCAACTCCATTTCCTTCTCATAATTATCAAGCCCTATTATATTAAGACGCAGTCCGTACTTTCGCTCCAATTTCTCATTAACTGTCTGCATCACGAGGGTAAAATCTTTATGCTCGGGAGTCTTGGGTAAGTACCATGTCAACTCAACCGGTTCTTTTTTGTTTATGCCCCCCGAACACCCGACCGTCATAGCCGCAATTAATACCGCACAAATAAATCTGATTTTTTTCACCGAACAACCCCTTTCTTTTGCTATGTTCCGTAAAATGTCATTTGGCGAATCCGTGTTGCCGCCAACCGTTTTGATTTTATCAAATTAATAATTGAAATTTTAAGATTCCCCCATTTTTAATTCTTTATGTTTCTATTATAGCATATACCATATGCTGTTTCAATTATAAAAATTTGGAATTCATTGTGTTTTTTATATGCATTTCTTTATTTTTTGCCTGAAATGTTTTATTTTTACAATATTTTATCAATTTCAAACAATAATTTGAACGATATTATCAATCACACTCTTCATTTTTCGACAATTTTATATGCATCTCTGTATTGTAGCGGAGCAAGCTTCATATACTTTTTGAAAGTATGATTATAATAAGCCGTATTTGTAAATCCGCAAAGCTCGGCAATCTCTGCTGATTTTTTATTTGTTTCGGTCAAATATTCACAAGCTTTTGAACAACGATATTCCGCAAGATATGTATTAAAACTTTTATCAAAGGATTTTTTGAATTTTCTTCCGGCATAAACCGTGCTTATTCCCATAGCCTCCGCAATGGATGCTATACAATAACTGCTGTCCGAATAGTGTTCCTCTATGAGTTTTTTCGCTCCTATATAAAATTCGTCGGTTCTGTCACCCACAACAAGCCACTGCTCACGAATTTTTTCAAAAATCTCTCTTATATTAGAAATACTTCCGAGTTCTGTTTCATCATCCGGTGCGAACACATCGGCAACACCCGAATAAAGATAGCTTCCCCATTTTCTTCCCATTAAATAATTGTTATTCTTTATATAATCGATAAATTCCTCACAGCTCTTTTCAAATTCTTCTTCATCACCGTTTTTGACTGCCAATATGATTTTTCCCTGTATATTTTTCGGATATTCCGCATCATCATTCACCGGTGGAATTGTGTAATCTCTGATTATCGAAGATTCTTCTCCCACAAACTGATAAAGTGACATTTTGAAAAGCTCTATGACATTTTCTTCAAAACATTCATATCTGTCCTGACAGCTTCTGACTATTATGCTCATTTCAATGCCCTTTTCCTCCGCCGCTCTGTGAAGATACATTATTTTGTTGTTGATGTAGTCCTCCGTATCTCTGTCAAACCTCAGAACAATTCCGACACGCTCTTTTTCAAGATGCACTTCATTGTGATTTACTCCCTCAAATGCATCACTGATAATCCTTTCAAGCTCTCCGTCATCCGCTCCGTTAAATTCATCAACGATTATAAGCATTGTCTGATATACATAATTATTGTAGGAAATCATATTTATCATTGTTGTATATTCGTTTTCCGAAAGCTTGTTCCCCGAAAATACTTTATACAAAACATTGTTCCAAATTCCCTCTTCCAAAAGAATTTGCTTTTCATTAATTCTTTTAATATATACTTTTTGAACATTTTTGAAGCCCTGCGAATAAATTACCAATATAACAATACAGAATATGACAATCACCGCCGCTATTGCCGCAAGAAAAGAAAGCTTTTCCGATATATCTCCCCTTATTTCGTCAAACGGAATAATCGTGAATGCATTGAACTGACCCATATGCTGTTTCAAAATACAGGTATCTCCGATATATTTCACAACACCCTCTTCAAGCTCACCGGCATTGATTTCATATTTCTTTAAAACATCGTCGATTTGCTCCGAATCGGTAAAGCTCATCATATCTCTGTAATACATCCATGTACTGCACTTGAACGGTCGGAGATATTTCAAAATATCTTTTTCATATTTTTCACTCTTCATATCAAGAATAAATGTGTATCCCTGAAAGTTTTCATATACATAATAAAGTCCGTCATCCACTACCTGCAAACTTTTTCCGTTGACAAAATTGTATCCGTTTTCATAAAAAGAAATAATTTCATTCAGCTTCTGCGATTCCTTATAACCCTTTAGGCTCTCTCTTGTCACCGTTTGGTCGTTCCAAACAGAATCCGTTCTTCTGTTTATTATATGAATTGCGTTTAAATCAAAATAGAATAAATAATTTTTGTAATTTTGCTGTGCCTGCGCTATTTGCACCTCGTCATATTTTTCAAACATCAAAAAATCTCTTATACAGGTATCATCAAAAATCTGCATTGTTGCTTTAAGCATTTGATTATAATTTTTATCAACATTTTTCAATACATTCTGTTGATATGTATTTATCATCTCGCTTTGATAATCTTCTATTATATTTGTCGAATAATGCCAAATTAAAATTCCGCTTAAGAAAATAATAAGTATTGTCAGTGCAATTATATATAAAATTAGTTTGGAAAATTTGTTTTCAAAGAACTTTTTCATATTCCGTCTCCCTGTTTTTATTGTGATTATTATACATTTTACCATTGATTTAGTGCTTTTTCAATACAAATTTTTATAGAAATCTTTAGTTTTTTATACACAAGCATATCAAAAAGCCGTTTTGAAAGGCATTTTTTGTACTTTACCTTTCAAAACGGTTTTTCAATCCTTATTATTTATTTCTAATCATTTTTGACACTTCCCACAGTGCCGTTACCTTTATAACATTCAAGCCGTCGGGAATATTTATATTTTTCGATGACATCTTCGGAACAACCGCAGTATTAAATCCCAGCTTTTTAACTTCAAAAAGTCTTTTTTCAAGCTGTGATACGCTTCTCAATTCTCCGCCAAGTCCAACCTCACCTATAAAAACAGTGTCCTGCGGAATAGGCATATCGCAAAGTCCCGATATTATTGCCGCACATATACCCAAATCAACAGCCGTTTCGTCAATCCTCAAACCTCCGGCAACATTTATGTAAATATCATAATTGGAAAGTGAAAGTCTGCATCTTTTTTCCAAAACAGCACTCATCAGAATTACTCTGTTAAAATCAACACCGTCTGTCATTCTTCGTGGATTTCCGAATCCTGTCGGTGTTATCAACGCCTGAATTTCGGCAAGAACACCCCTCGACCCTTCCATTGTGCATACAATTGCACTTCCGGAGGCATCACATCTGCCCTCCAGTAGCATTGCGGACGGGTTTGCCACCTCTTCAAGTCCCTTATCGGTCATATTAAACACGCCGATTTCATTTGTTGAGCCAAAACGGTTTTTAACAGCACGCAAAATTCTGAACGCTGATTGCTTATCGCCTTCAAAATAAAGCACACAATCCACCATATGTTCAAGAACCCTCGGTCCCGCCAAGCTTCCGTCCTTTGTTACATGACCGACAATAAACATCGAAATATTTTCATTTTTTGCAACATGCATAAGAGCATTTGTTGTTTCTCTAACCTGTGGAACGCTTCCTGCTGCCGATGCAACAGCTTCTATATGCATCGTTTGTATCGAATCGATTATAACAACATCAGGCTTGACACTTTCTATACATTCCAAAACAGCCTCAACATCATTTTCCGATATCAAATATAAATCAGCATCCACCGTTCCGAGTCTTTCGGCTCTGACCTTTATCTGCTTTTCGGACTCCTCGCCCGAAACATATAAAATTTTTCTGTCTTTCCCAATATTTTCACAAATCTGCAAAAGCAAAGTGGATTTTCCTATTCCCGGATCACCGCCGACCAATATCAGCGAACCTCTCACAAGACCGCCGCCCAAAACTCTGTCAAGCTCGTCCATTCCGGTTTTATACCTAATTTCGCTGTCATATTCAATCTCCTTGATTTTTTTGACAGCTCTTGCAGACTTTTTTCTTATGACCGCAGAACTTTTTTCGTTTTCGACAACAGTTTCACACAGTGTGTTCCAATTATTGCACCCGGGGCATTTTCCCATCCATCTCGGCGTTTGATAACCGCACTCATTACAGATATAAACTGCCTTCGTTTTCATTCAATATATATCCTTATTTTTCAAGCTTTTCAAATGCTTTCAGCCATTCACGCTTAATAATCTCGTGGCCCATTGCACTCGGATGAACTCCGTCCATCGTCCAATAGTCGGCAGGTGCAATTTTTTCCGCTTCTCTGAATTTTTCCATAAGCGGAACAAACAAAAGATTATTCTTTTCCGCAACCCTCTTTGCCGCTGCGGCTTTTTCCTCCGCACCCGTTTTGAAGGCTTCCCAATTATCCTGTGTTGCCTCCGCTTTTAAAACAAACGGCTCCAAAATCATAATTTTAACATCGGGCAACGCTTCCTTTAATTCTTCTATTAACATATTGTAATACATTTCGTATCTTTTTGTGTCAATACCATTATGATATGTAATTTCGTGCCATACATCATTTATGCCTATCAATATGCTGATGTAATCAGGCTTTAGATTTATAAAGTCAACCTTAACTCTTGCTATCAAATCGATAACACGGTTTCCGCTTATACCTTTGTTTATAAATTCAAATTCATTCGGTCTGTCAAATCCCAATGAACCGGATACCAATGTAGGATATCCTACCCCCCTCCATCTGTCGTCATCTCTGTTTCTTCCGGCATCTGTGATAGAATCGCCTTGAAATAAAATCTTTTTCATAAGAATATCTCCTTTCGCTCTAAAAGGCTGTTCTAAAAAACAGCCTTTTTAAATTATAATACTGCTTCCCAAAGCTCCGGATGCGGATTTGCAATCACTTCCGTGTTTATGAGAACCCCTGTTTTTGATGCAATTCTTGCACCCGCTTCAACTGCCGCCGTAACATCGGCAACATTTCCCGTCATTGAAACGAAGCATTTTCCACCCATACCTCTTGCCACTCTGACCTCAATAAGGCTTACAACTGCCGCTTTAACAGCTGCATCTGCCGCTTCTATTGCCGATGCTGCCGTGAATGTTTCAATTATTCCCAGTGCCTTTTTCTCCTTAACAACAGCCGTCCCACACATTGCCTCAAAAACCTTTTCACCAAGATTTCCGATGACAAATTTATCAATCAGTGCATCCTCGGCAACAAGCTCCGCTCTTTCAACAGCCGCCTGAATAGACGATAAATCACCGCCTATTATTGTAACAAATTTTCCGGGGCATACAGAACCTGACTGAATTAAAGATACACCGGCACATTTTAACATTTCATCGGTTATCTTTATTCCTCTGCTGATATTCTTAACTTCAATCAAACCAATAGAATTCATACTTTTCATTCCTTTTTGGATTACTCTGCCGAAATGACGATTTCTTTTTCATCAACATTTCTGACAACACCGTCAATACTTGAATGTATCGATGTTCCGAGAGCATTTTCATCCGTTTTTGCTATTATCTGACCTTTTTTAACAAGGTCTCCGACCCCAACAATAGGTGTTGCCGTTTTTCCGATGTGCTGTGACATCGGTATATATACAGTATCGGGATAAAAATCCATATATTTTCTCTCAACTTTATCCTTAACATATTTTCTTATTCCGAGTCTATCTATCAGAGTTTCCGACGGAACAAGCCTTCCCTCCCTTTCGGGTCTCGGTGTTTCGGGCTTTACCGACTCGCCTCTTCGATATCCTTTTTTTGCAAGTTCGCCCTTTGCTCTCATTGCGATTTCCTGCGGATTTAACATTTGCTGACAGCCTATAACCGTGCATACTCCGCATCCACAGCAAAGTGTACTTTGCAAAAATGCATCAGCATCATTAACCTCGCAGTGCGATGCCGATCTGACAATTTTGTGCACCTCGATTGAATGACCGAGCAAGTGACGAGGACAGACATCCGTGCACATCGTGCAGTAACAGCAAGCCGCCGATGCACGCTTTAACATAACTCCGATTGGCATTTTTTTTCTTTGAATAACGCTGTGCGTCTCGGGGAAAACCAAAAGTCCCTTCGTTGTCTTTGTCACAACATCATTCTCATAATCAACAAGCTTACCCATCATAGGTCCGCCGTTAATTATTGCTTTATTATTCATATTGTCATATCCGAGTTCTGCAAAAAGCTCCTTTATCTTCATTCCGACAGGAACCTTAACGGTGATATCCTTTTCGACATCTCCTGCTATCGTGACATATTTTTCACATACAGGTTCTTTATCATAAAGTGCTTTTTTGATATTATAGAGAGTTTCAGTATTTATTACCACAACTCCGACACTCATCGGAATTGCACCCTCCGGAATTATTTTGCCGGTTGTTTCGTATGTCAAAACAACCTCATCCCCTGCAGGATATATATCGGGGATTTCTTTTATACTTATATTTGTATTTTCAAGGCTTTTAACGATTTTGGGGTCAAGCAGACTCATATTTTTTCCTTTAATTCCGAAAATTGCTTCGTCAGCTCCCAAAACCTCGATAAGCACCTTCAAGGTGTCAATGACAGCTTGAAAATGCTTTTTGAAAATATGATGGTCAACCATCATAAGCGGTTCACATTCCGCCGCATTAACTATAATCTGCCGAACACCCTTTGCAAGCTTTTTATGTGTGGGAAAGCCTGCACCGCCTGCTCCGACTATGCCCGCATTAAAAATAATTCGCTGTAATTCTTCAAATGTCATAAGCTTTCCCTCCTTTTCTTATTTTTTTAGAGATTGCCTTGTTTTTCGTCAACAATTCCGACAATAACCGCATCAACGGGTGCCTGATTGTCAGACATTGCCAGTCTTGCCGAGCATCCTGTCGTTATCAAAACCTTTTCTCCGACACCTGCTCCTATACCGTCAACGGCAACCATAAATTTATCTGTCAATTTATTATTTTCAATCGCTTGTACAGTCATAAACTTACAACCGATAAGTTTTTCGTTTTTACTTGTGGAAACAATGCTTCCGGTGACCTGCGCCAAAATCATAATTTGCTCTTCCTTTCAACAAAACGGAAGTTTTAGTGTTTCGTGATAATCTCAACATGATCGCCCTGCTTGATAGCCGCCGCATTAGCATCATCAGTGTCGATATGCATTTCCGTATTAAAATCTTCCCGTACTCTAACCTGAACATTATAATAACGAGTCGGCTTTGAATTTTGAATTTCAACATCGACAACATCGTTATCCTTAACTCCGTATTTTGAAGCATCTGCCGGTGTCATATGAATATGGCGGTTTGCAATTATACAACCCTCATTCAAAAATACACTGCCTTTCGGTCCGACAAGTGCCATCGGAGCACTTCCTTTAATTTCACCCGACGGACGAACCGGCGGACTAACCTTCAATTTAAAGGTATCTGTTCTCGAAATTTCAATCTGTGATTCGCTTCTGACAGGTCCCAAAACTCTGACGCCCTCAATTGTTCTCAAAGATGGGCTCACCAAAGTAACACACTCTTCCGCTGCATACTGCTCACCCATAAGCATTTTCTTCGGTGTAAGCTCATAACCCTCGCCGAAAAGTGTTTCCAAATCCTTTTGCGAAAGATGCACATGTCTTGCCGACACGCCAACCTTTATCCCGTCATCGCTTTCTTGTTTTTTTAATATGTCAATAACACTTTGTGTTACAATATTCAATATTTTTTCATCTACCATTGCTGTACCCTCCGTGGTTTTGTGGGTATAAGGCTATGCACCGGGCAGGAAGAATCCTGCCCGACAACCAACCTTTTTTTCCTGAATTATTTCAATGCAGGAAGAATTTTTTCTACATCACCGTGTGGTCTTGGGATTACATGAACAGATACGAGTTCACCCAATCTTGAACCTGCTTCGGCACCTGCTTCTGTTGCTGACTTAACTGCACCAACATCGCCTCTTACCATAACTGTTACCAAACCTGAACCGATTCTTTCAGTTCCGATCAAAGTTACGTTAGCAGCTTTAACCATTGCATCTGCTGCTTCGATTGCAGCAACCAAACCTCTTGTTTCTACCATTCCCAATGCTTCTTGAGCCATTTTGAAATCCTCCTGTTTTCTTTATTTGCGTTTATAACGCTTTTTTACTTATTTGTTTTTGCTCCCTTTTTTACGGGTGCTTTTTTATCTGAAGCCTTTTTTGCAGGCTTAGAAACTGTTTTTTTCGGAGCTTCGTCCTTTTCTTCCGTTTTCACAACAGCTCCCACATGAGTTGCCGCCGTTTCCGAAACCGGAATAATATTTCCTTTTTCATCCAGATGTAAAAACTTCAAGATTTCCGGATGCGGTCTTGCGATAACCTCGCTTGCCTTTAAACATCCGAACTGTTCGGCTGTTTCAACCCCGGCTTCAACCGCCGCAGTTACCGCCGAAACCTCGCCTTTTACAACGATGGTTACAAGTCTGCCGCCAAGCCTTCTCTCTGTTGCAACAAACTCAACATCTGCCGCTTTTGTCATTGCGTCAAGAACAAAAATGGCGTGTCCTAAAGCTTCAACCTCTATTAATCCAAGTGAAAAGCCCATTTAACCATACCATCCTTTCCCTTATGTATGATAAGAGATGAAATCAGATAGTCGGCAAAATCTTTTCAACATCCCCATGAGGACGGGGAATTACATGTTGAGCTACCAATTCGCCGAGTCTTGATGCAGCTTCCGCACCTGCTTCAACAGCAGCCTTTACCGCACCTACATCTCCTCTGACAATTACGCTTACCAGTCCGGAACCGATTTTCTCTGTTCCAACCAAAACTACATTTGCGGCCTTTGTCATTGCATCTGCCGCTTCTATTGAAGCTGTCAAGCCTCTTGTTTCAATCATTCCCAATGCTTCCATCGTAATAACCTACCTTTCAAAATTAGCATATTTATGCATTATTTTTTATATGTCCCAATCTGTCTTTTCCGACACTTGAACGAAGTGCCATTTTCTGTGAATCATCAGTGGGACGAGCTATTATATGTTTTTGAATAAGTCCCGTGCAAGATTCTGCCGCCGCTGCCGCCGCTTCAACTCCTGCTTCAACCGCCGCAACACTTCCCTGCATCTTTATGCACATAATCAACGGAACTTTTTCTTTTTCCGCATTTGCCGGCTTATTTGAATCGATTGCAATAATCTTAACATCAGCCGCTTTTGCCGCCGCATCTGCGGCTTTAATAGCACAGACAAATCCGAACATTTCAACAATTCCGATTGCATCCATCGTCAAAAACTCCTTTTCTTAAAAATCAGTCCTTATTGACAATGGCAATCTTGAGTCCCTTTTGAGCAAGGTTGACCTCCAAAGCTTCATTGATATCTTCAAGTGCAAACTTGTGAGTTATCAAGTCTTTCATAGGAAGTCCTATTGCCTGTGCTCTCTTCAAGAAATCAAATGTTGTTGCATAATCTCTCAAAGTATATACCCATGAGCCAACAAGTGTGATTTCTTTTGAACACAAGTCAAAATGAGGATTTATTGTTGCATCTCCGCCATTTATAAAGAATCCAAGCTCACAAAGACCGCCGCCGTTTCTTATAAACTTATAGATGTTTGCGTGTGCAACAGGCGAGCCGGTACACTGGAATGCAAAATCCGCATAATAACCGCCGAATGCATCCTTAACAGCTTCTGCAAGAGCATCGATACCCTTGTGTTCCGTAAAGTTTACGGTATTTCCGGCACCCATCTTCTTTGCAAATTCAAGTCTTTGAGCGTTACCGTCAACAGCAACAATGTTTTCGATACCCATAGTTCTCAAAACAGCTATGCAGATAAGACCTATAGGACCGCAACCCTGAACAACAACTCTTGAATTAAATCTCAAAATATCTGTTGTTTTTGCTCTTTCAACTGCGTGAATCAAAACAGCACACGGTTCTATCAAAATTCTTGAATCCAAATCCAAATCGCTTACATTGAACACTGTTGAACCGCCTCTGATAACGAGGTAATCGGCAAACCATCCGTTCAAATGCATATCATCATCGGGCAAAAGTCCATATACATCTGCACCGCCGACATTCTGCTTGTTTAAGTCAAACATTGTTATATCGGGATTATCCTTGAATATCATACAGGTAACAACCTTATCACCGATATTCAATGGTTTTCCGGCACTGTCTTTTTTAACATTTTTACCCATTTTAACTATTTCACCCGTACCCTCATGTCCGAGAACAACGGGAATCAACGAAAACGGGTCATTCTTAAATTCGTGAGCATCTGTTCCGCACACACCGCAACCCTCGACCTTAACAAGAATGTCATCGTCTCCGAGTTCCGGAATCGGGTATTCCTGAATATCGAAATGTCCCAATTTTGTAAGCATTGCAACCTTTGCTGTTTTCGGCACAGCTGTCGGTGCTTTCTTTGTTTCGGTTGATGAATTCATTTCATTCAGCACTGCCTGAACTACTTTTGCAATATCATTTTCGTTAATATTCATTCCAAAACCCTCCTTATATTATCGATAAGCTGTCAACAAGCACACATCTTCTCTGTCTTGTGAAAGTCTTTGCTGATGTTATACCCTCACCCGTAGGTCCGGCAATTGTAAAGGTTGTGTGACCCTCACTGTTAAATCCGATACCTGCATAGCTCGGTGCGTTCTTAACAAATATAGTTGTGCAAACAGCTTTTGCATATGATGTCATATGGTCAACATTCTTTGAGTGAAGATGCGCAGTATGTCTGTTTCCGTGCTCTGCCTTAACAGCCATATCCATTGCTTCTTCAAATGTATTACATCTTACAATTGCCAATATAGGCATCATAAGCTCTGTTTGAACAAATGAATGTGAAAAATCCGTTTCGCAAATTATACATCTTATATCATCACCGGCATTAATTCCGATTTGAGCAAGAATTTTCTTTGCATCTCTGCCGACCCAATCCTTGTTGATAACCTTCTTTGGCTTATCTCCCGGATTTTTGGGCGGAAGTTCAACCAAAACAACCTCTTCAAGATGTTTTGTCTGTTCTTCGTTCAATAGATATGCTCCGTTTCTTCTCATTCCCGAAATAAGCTCATCTGCAACACTGTTAAGAACAAAACATTCCTTTTCCGCAATACACGGCAAGTTATTATCGAATGTACAGCCATCTATTATATCCTTTGCGGCTTTCTGAATATCCGCCGTATCATCAACAACAACAGGTGGATTTCCGGCACCTGCTCCGATTGCTTTCTTTCCGCTCGAAAGAAGCATCTTAACAACGCCGGGGCCTCCCGTTGCAACCAACATTCTTACCGACGGATGATTTACCATCATATTTGATGTTTCCATTGTCGGATTTGCGACGGTTACAACTATGTTTTCAGGGCCTCCTGCCGCCAAAACGGCACGGTTAACCAAATCAACCGCATAAGCCGAAATTCTCTTTGCGTGAGGGTGAGGATTGAAAATAACTCCGTTTCCTGCCGCCAACATTCCAATACTGTTACAAATAACCGTACAGCTCGGATTGGTACTCGGTGTTATCGCTCCGATAATACCGTATGGTGCCATTTCAACAAGCGTCAACCCTCTGTCACCCGAAAGAGCCTTTGTTTCAAGGTCTTCCGTCCCGGGTGTCTTGTCCGCAACAAGATGATGCTTTAGGGTTTTATGATAAACATTTCCCATTTTTGTATCCTCAACGGCAAGCTTCGCCATAATTTCCGCTTCGGCATGGGTCAGTTTTCTTATTTCTTTTATTATGTTTTCTCTTTGTTCCTTATTATAATATCTGAAAAGCTCGTATGCCTTGTTACAAGCCGCTATTGCATCTTCCATAGAATCGAAAACACCGAGTTGTTTTCTCTTTGGAGCTGTTTCACCCATATCAGACATAACCTTTCTGACTATTTCACTAATCTGTTTTTCATCTATCATAAACTAAGCCTCCTTTCCAAATACATTGCTCCGAATTGTGCAAAAGCAATATCTTCATCGGCAGTTCCTCCCGAAACTCCGAGTCCGCCGACCACTCTTCCGTTTATTATAAGCGGTTCTCCGCCACCCAAAAGCATTATATGGTTAGAATCCGTTGCACAAAGTCCGTCCAGAGCTCCGCCCCTTGATTCTTCAAGTGCAATATGTGTCGGCATTTTAAGTGCTACTGCGGTATATGCTTTGTCTTGAGCTATCTGCCTGCTTGCTATGTATGAATCCTGCATCGAATGAAGAAGCATAAGGTTTGCACCGGCATCCAATACCGCTATTACCACATTCTTCCCCATTTCCTCCGCACGCTTTTCCACAGCAAGAGAAATTTCCTTTGCCAAACCCAAATCAAGCTCTGTTATATTGCTTTTTTCAGCTCCGATTATCGGTGTTCTTTTTTTATGCTCCTTTGCCGCATACTGCGACATTGCATAAGTCATATCGCTCAATCTGTTAAGATATGCGTATGTTACCGAGCGGATTTTGTTGAGCGTCAAAAGCTTTGACGCAACTCTTTCCGCCCTTCTGACAACCGTTCTTGCGATATCGAGCTGTGCAGAAACTATTGTTTCTCCGCTCACCGTAAAACCGTCAAAACCGCCGGGATAATATTTATCACAAAGTTGCTCAACTGCACCGACACAATCTTCCGTTACCGAAATCTCACCACCGGACAATTCACCCATAACACCTATCAGCTTTATTTGCACCTTTTTAATATCGGAACATAACTCGTCATCGGCACACTGTGCTCTCGCAAGTCCGAGGACTGCGGAATACTCATCAATCGTACCGATTAATTCAATCAATGCATCTGATTTTTGAATATGATTACTGCGAAGAGTTTTTGTATAACCCTTATCGCCGTATTTTGTATATAATCCGGAATTACTCATTTATATCAATTCCCTGCAATTATTTGTTGTATTTTTCCAATACTCTCTTTGTTACTTCTGCAACAATGTCTTCGATATTAGCATTTGAGCAAGAACAATTGTCGTTGTTCTGACCGAATTTTTCAGCAGCTTCTGTAGGAGTCATATCCTTTGCTGCCTCATTGTAACAGCTTGGGCAAAGCTTTTCCATCGGGTGATGTCCCGGTACATTAAAGCTCTTTCTCAAATCGATAAGCTTCTTAACTTCTCCGCATGGGATTTCCTTTTCTCCGCCGAGCAATCTCGCATACATAAGAAGCTTTGCGTAAAATTCTGTCGATTCCATTCTGAAGAATGCCGTGTTCAAGTCACATCCGAAACTCAAAGCACCGTGGTTTGCAAGAAGAATTGCATCATAATCCTGCAAATAAGGCATCAAAGAATCCGGAATTTCCATTGTTGACGGTGTGCCGTATTCAGCAAGCGGAACGCCGCCCAAGAAAATAACAGCTTCCGGCATAATAAGTTTATCAAGCGGAATACCTGCAATTGCAAAAGATGTGGCAATAGGAGGATGAGCATGAACAACCGCATTAACATCCGGTCTTTCCTGATAAACTCTCAAATGCATTTTGAACTCTGATGAAGGTTTCCATTTGTTTGGCTCCTTCAACTTGAGATTTCTGTCAACCTTACAAATCATATCCGGTGTCATAAAGCCTTTGCTGACGCCGGTAGGTGTAACAAAATAGGTATCTTCGTCAATTTTTACCGAGAAGTTACCGTCGTTTGCAGCAACGAAACCGTCATTGTAAATTCTTCTTCCGATTTCGCACAATTCTTTTTTGATTTCATAATCTGATTTATACATTATGTACTCCTCCCGTTTTGTTTTTGTTTTTTTGTTTTTTCTTTGTTTTGTTTTGTTTTGATTTGATTATACATCATTTTCTTTGTTTTGTAAATACCTTTTTCAAAAAAAATCATTAAATATTTCAATATTGTTGATTTAACGGTATCAATATACGAATTTTTGTTGCATTTGTTGACGGAATTCTGTAAAATAAAACGACCAAATTGCGAAGAAAGAATAGAAATTGACAAATCAAGCAGAATATGATAAAATTAAAAATATAGTTAGATTAGAGAAGGAATTCGATATAATGAATGTAATAGATTTATTTGCAGGATGTGGTGGATTAAGTCTCGGTTTTGAAATGGCAGGATTTAATATACCTGTTGCCATTGAAAAAGATGCTTGGGCAGCCGAAACTTATAAAAATAACCATCCAGCCACAAAAGTTATAGTGAATGATATAAAAGAAATTACGGATTTATCATCTGTTCTTCCGTATAAAACAAATATTGACGGCATAATAGGAGGTCCTCCGTGCCAGGGTTTTTCTTTAAGCGGTAACAGAGACAAAAACGATCCCCGCAACAGCTTATTTATGGAATTTGTAAGGTTTGTGAATTTTTTCAAACCAAACTTTTTCGTTATGGAAAATGTAACCGGAATACTGTCTATGAAAACAAAATCCGGAGAAAGTGTTACGGAATTGATAAAAAAAGAGTTCACATCTGCAGGATATAACCTGGAAATTTATACACTCAATGCCGCAGAATTCGGTGTTCCGCAAAACAGAATTAGAGTGTTTTTTATAGGCTTAAAAAATATCATTCCTTACGAAAGAAATCGCATTGAACCAAAAGGATTTCTTTTCGGCGACAATCAATGTACCATACAGGATGCTATTATGGATTTACCTCAAATAAAAGCCGGCGAGGGAATAGAGGAAACAGAATATACCTCTCCTCCAACGACAGAATATCAAATTTGGGCAAGGCAAAATTGCTCAATCGTCCGAAATCACATTGCAATGCGTCACACAGCAAGATTAGTGGAAAGATTTGCTCAAATAAAGTATGGTCAATCGGTAGCGGATGTTCCCGAAGAACATAGACAACGAAAAAGAGGAGAAGCCGATAAAATCAGTGGAAAAGTATATTCTCAAAACAATATGCGACCGTATCCGAACAAACCTTCTCCGACAATTCCTGCAAGCTTTCAAAGTAATTTTGTACACCCGTATATCAATCGAAACTATACAGCAAGAGAAGGTGCTCGACTGCAGTCGTTCCCGGACAGCTATATATTCTATGGAAAAAGAACCACTATGTCTTGGGAAAAAAACTTATCACAATACCAACAAATCGGAAATGCCGTTCCCCCGTTATTGGCTAAAGCCATTGCAAAGAGCATCGCAGATTATCTTTCGTAATATGCGATGCTCTTGTTCCTTCGCTATTAAATTCTCAAAAGCCTGCCCGGAACTTCAATTTGACTGTCTTCGGTAATTTCAGACATAACTCCGGCAATTTCTTCCCAATACAAATAAAGTGCTCCTGCATCTATCGGTGAATTCTCATTTCTTCTCAAAACAAACATTTCCGAAAGCACAGAATCCTGTCTGGCGGCAATTATATGTTCGTCTGCAATACACTTATATCCCATAAGGACATATGTTTTTGAATTTGGAGACGCACTTCTGATTGCTTTACTCGATGACTTTATTTCTCCGAACATTGTTGCATCAAGATATGTCTTAACTTCAACCGCAACTATAGGCAATATAAGCTCCATAGTTTCTCTATCATCTATAGATATGTTGACTTTTTTTCCTATACAAAAATCCACATCCTTCGTGATAACGGACATTTCTTTATTTTTGTTAATCTTGAAACCGGCATAGATCTTTTTATTAAATACACCAAATTCGCCCGATTTTATTTCAGGAATATCTTTAAACAGATATGTACTTATTTCTTCCAGAAAAGTCGATGCAAACTTTGATTGAGATGTAATTTCATAATTCTGCGAAAAACATTCCAATTCACTGTAATATTCATTTACCGCATCTGCTAATTCCTCAAACGCTTCCATATTATCCTGTTTAAATTCTATACTATTAAGCAGGTTTTTTACAGGCAGATATTTATTCTCGTAAAACTCCTGTATCTCGTTACCTCTGCCCTTGTAATTCATATGAATTTTATTTAACAAATTTTTCTCATGTACATATAACATTATTTATTCCTCCATAAACAATTTATATACCTCTATTCCCAATGCATCGGCTATTTTTTGAATATTCCCGAGCGAAATACTTCTTCGAAAACATTCAACATCACTTATGTATGTTCTGTGCAATCCGCACATTTCCGCAAATTTTTCCTGAGACACTCCTTTTTTTGTACGGTATTTTCTCAAATTTTTACCAAATACTTCAACAATATTCATTTTTCTCACCTTACTTTTTTTTAATTTTATCAAAATTCAGTCAATAAGTCCACACACAATAAGTGTATGATGTATAATTTCAGTCCTGTAGCCCATCACAAAACACACTCTGATATTTTTTGTTCTTAAAAAGGCAAAATTTACTGTTATTCACTTGATTTTTACGCTTTACTATGGTATAATGATATATGTGTAAATTTATTGATTTACATCTCGATTTAAAATGGAGGTAACCATTATTATGGCAAAAAAAACACCTGAAAAAGTGCTTGATTTGGGAGCACTTGAAAATCAGAAAATTGTTAATGTAGAGCTTAACAGCGAAATGAAAAAATCATATATTGACTATGCGATGAGTGTTATAGTCAGCCGTGCACTTCC
Organism: uncultured Lachnospiraceae bacterium; assembly: GCA_964530315.1. Taxonomy (GTDB): domain Bacteria; phylum Bacillota; class Clostridia; order UBA1381; family UBA1381; genus RGIG1988. The sequence continues at coordinate 69,056 of CAZGZZ010000001.1, read as the reverse complement.
CGATGTCCGCGATGGACTGAAGCCGGTTCACAGAAGAATTCTCTATAATATGTATGAGTCAAATCTTCTTTATGAAAACGATTTCAGAAAATCTGCGGCAACCGTCGGAGATGTTTTGGGTAAATATCACCCTCACGGTGACACATCGGTTTATGACGCAATGGTTCGTCTTGCACAGGATTTCTCACTTCGTTATCCGCTTGTACAAGGAAAGGGTAACTTTGGTTCAATAGACGGAGACCCTGCCGCTGCATACCGTTATACCGAAGCGAAAATGTCAAAGCTTGCGGCTGAAATGCTTTCGGACATAGAAAAGGAAACCGTCGATATGGTTCCCAACTATGACGACAAGCTTCTTGAGCCTGCAGTTTTACCGTCAAGATTTCCGAATCTTCTCGTAAACGGTTCTTCTGGTATTGCAGTAGGTATGGCAACCAACATTCCCCCTCACAATCTCTGTGAGGTTATTGATGGAATTATTGCCACAATAGACGACCCCGAAATAACAATAGATGAACTCACCGAGCATATTCAAGGTCCTGACTTCCCGACAGCCGGCATTATTATGGGCAAAAGCGGCATAAGAAGTGCTTATCACACAGGCAGAGGCAGACTTGTTATGCGAGCAAGAGCCGAAATCGAAGAATTTGAAAACGGAAAATCAAGAATCGTCATCACAGAGCTTCCGTATCAGGTCAACAAAGCAAGACTTGAAAAGCACATAAACGAGCTCGTCCGTGACGGAAAGCTTGACGGAATTTCATCAACAAGAGATGAATCGGATGAAAATATACATCTCATAATCGACTTAAAGCGTGACGCTAATCCAAACATTGTTTTGAACAATCTCTACAAGTTCACTCAGTTGCAGGATACATTTGGCGTTATTCTTCTCGCACTTGTTGACGGCGTTCCGAAAATTCTCAATCTCCGTGAAATAATCGATCAATATATCGCACATCAAAAGGATGTTATTGTCAGAAGAACAAAATTCGATCTCAAAAAAGCAGAGGAAAAAGCTCATATTCTTGAGGGTTATAAAATTGCAATCGATTATATCGATGAGGTTATCAACATTATCAGAGCTTCAAAATCAATTCCCGATTCAAAGCTCGCTCTTCAAGACAGATTCGGACTTTCCGAACCTCAAGCAACAGCAATCGTGCAAATGCAGCTCGGTCGTCTTTCCGGTCTTGAAAGAGATAAAATAGAAAACGAATATGATCAGATTTGTGCAAAAATTTCAGATTACCATAACATTCTCGAACACGAAGAAGTCGTTTTGGAGGTTATCAAGGAAGACCTCAACGCAATCAAAAACAAATACGGCGACGAAAGAAAAACAGAAATCGCAATGGTTGCCGACGAAATAGATATTGAAGATTTGATCGAAGAGGAAGATGTTGTTATAACACTCACTCACAGCGGTTATACAAAGCGTGTTCCCGTAACAACCTACAAGTCACAGCACAGAGGCGGACGAGGCATTTCGGGAATATCAACAAGAGAAGAAGATTTTGTGGAACAGATTTTCACAACATCAACGCACGATAACCTTCTCTTCTTTACAACCAGAGGTGTTGTTTACAGATTGAAGGCTTATCAAATCCCCGAAGCAGGCAGACAGGCAAAAGGAACTGCAATCGTTAACCTGCTCCCTCTCGAACCGGGAGAAAAGATAACCTCAATGATTCCGGTGCGCGAATTCAGTGAGGGTGATTACCTCACATTCTTCACAAAGAACGGAACTATTAAGAAAACAGACCTTATGGACTATTCAAGAATAAGAACCTCAGGACTTCGTGCAATTGAGCTTGCCGATGACGATACACTTATAAATGTTATCCGCACCGACGGAAGTAAAAATCTTGTTATCTGTACAAGAAACGGCATTGCTATAAGATTTGAAGAGTCAGATGTCCGTCCAACAGGAAGAGCAACCCGTGGTGTCAGAGGTATTAATTTAAAAGACGATGATTATGTTATAGGTGCTTGTATCGCAGAAGAGGGTACACAGCTTCTTGCTGTAACCGAAAACGGCTACGGCAAAAAATCCGATTTCTCGGAATACAAAATCCAAAACAGAGGCGGTCACGGTATTTTCACATATAAGATTACCGAAAAAACAGGAAACCTTGCCGGCGTTGCGGCTGTTTGTGACGATGATGATATGATGTTCATCACCTCGGAGGGTGTTATTATAAGAACACATACAAAAGAAATAAGTACATTCGGCAGACAGACACAGGGTGTTAGAATTATGCGTCTTGATGACGGAGTTAAACTTGTTTCATCCGCCAAAACAGCACACGAGGATGAAAACGAGGAAATTAACGATAATAATAATGATGATAACAAAGAATTAAACGAAAAGGAATGATGAAAGTGAAAAAAATTATAGCTATGATGCTTGCCTTTGCAATGGCTGTCTCAATGACAGCCTGCAAAAAGGATGAAGAAACAAAAAAAGTAACCGAAACAGACAAAAAACAAGAAAACAAGGTTGAACAAAATCAGGTTGACGAAGAAAAATTATATGCTGACCCCATTTCTTTCTCAATTGAGCTTGAAAACGGCGGTGTTATGAAAGGAGATCTTTATCCCAACCTTGCACCGGCAACCGTTTCTAACTTTGTGAAACTTGCAAAAAGCGGATTTTATGACGGTTTGATTTTCCACCGTGTAATCAAGGATTTTATGATTCAGGGCGGCGGCTATGACAAGGATATGAATATAATGGACAGTGAGATGATTCCCGGAGAATTTAATTCAAACGGCTTTACAAATCCTCTAAAGCACACAAAGGGCGTAATCTCAATGGCAAGAACTCAGGCTCCGAATTCCGCATCAAGCCAATTCTTTATTATGCATAAGGATTCCCCTCACCTTGACGGCGAATATGCCGCATTTGGCAAAATCACAGAAGGTCTTGAATATATTGATGAAATTGCCGAAGCAAAAACTACTGTATATCAGGAATACGGAATGTCCGATATTCCCGAAGAGCCTATTATAATCAAAACAATAAAAATTGACGGTTAATTGAGAGGTATTAAAATGAGCGATATTATTATAACAATGAAAAACGGCGATGTTATGAAAGCAGAGCTTTATCCCGAAACAGCACCGATTACGGTTGCAAATTTTATTGAGCTTATCAACAACAAGTTCTTTGACGGTTTGATTTTCCACCGTGTTATCAAAGATTTTATGATTCAGGGCGGCGGCTTTGACGAAAACGGAAAGCATAAGGAAGCAAAAGCAATTAAAGGTGAATTTACAAGAAACGGATTTACAAACAATTTGAAGCACACAAGAGGCGTTCTTTCAATGGCAAGAACCTCTTTCCCAAATTCCGCATCAAGTCAGTTTTTCATTATGCATAAAGATTCACCGCATCTTGACGGTCAATATGCGGCTTTCGGAAAAATTACCGATGGCATTGAAATTGTCGATAAAATTGCCGAGGTTGCAACGGATTTCCAGGATTGTCCACTTGAAGCACAGGTTATAGAATCAATCAGATTGGGTTAATAAAAAACGGGCAGTAAATTTTTCGTTTACTGTCCGTCTTTTTTCCATCCGTCTATCTCACTGTTTGAAATAGCCGTAAAAATTCTTTTTTTCATTCCGGGATTAACCGTTTGATCAAGATTTTTTATTATCTCCTTTATTTCCTGTCTTTTTGTTGCACCATCAACAGGGCAAGAGCTTTTCAAAACAGGAATATCACATCTTTTCACAACCGCTTTTATATCTCCCTCTCTGACATAAATCAGCGGTCTTATCTGATAAATTTTCGTTCTGTCAAGGTATGTTACGGGAGAAAAGCAGTTGATTCTCCCTTCATACAAAAGGCTCAACATAAATGTTTCAAGCACATCGTCATTGTGATGCCCGAGTGCCACTCTTTTGCATCCCTGTTCGATAGCAAAATCATTCAACGCACCACGACGCATTTTTGCACAGAGTGAGCAAGGATTTTTTTCCTTTCTCCAATCGAAAATAACTTCCTTTATGTTTGTTTTCTTCACTATATGTTCAGCCCCGAAGCTTTCGCAATATTTCTTTATTGCAGAATAATCGGCATCATATCCCATATCAAGAGTCAAACCGACAACACTGAATTTTTTCGGATAGTATCTTGAAAGATTCGCCAACGCTCCGAGAAGCACCAAGCTGTCCTTTCCGCCGGAAATTCCCACTCCGACACGATCCCCCTCCGAAATCATATCATATTCTTCAACAGCTTTTCTTACACAACTTACTATTCTCTTCATTTCAAAAATACCTGTCTGTTCTTCCAAAGATAATCTATTCCGGAAATAACCGTCACAACGGTTGAAACCCATACGAATATGTTTGTCATCAAAACAGCCGCCTCTGTCGGGAATATGCTGTGTGACAAAGCAAGTGACACAACAATTGCTATCATTTGAACAACCGTCTTGATTTTTCCGAACATACTTGCGGCAATAACCGTTCCGCTTGCACCCGCATTCATTCTCAATCCCGCAACCATAAATTCTCTTGTCAAAATCAGCATAATTGCAACCGAACCGTACCAAAGTCTGCCGTCCTCCATCAGCATCATAAACGCCGCTGTCGTCAAAACCTTGTCCGCAAGCGGATCCATAAATTTTCCGAAATTCGATACCTGATTATAATGTCTTGCGATATATCCGTCAAGCCAATCGGAAGCCGATGCAATGATAAAAACCACCAACGCCCACATTCTTGCGGCATCACCGTCAATCAACATCAACGCCATAAAAACAGGAACCAATATAACTCTGAAAATAGTAATTTTATTTGCTGTATTCATAATATAACTCCTTTTAAATCTAAATGTGTAAAATCATAGATGCAATATTAAAGAAAATCATAAGCGAAATTGCATCGACTATTGTTGTTATAAACGGGCTTGCCATAACCGCAGGGTCAAAGCCGATTTTTTTTGCAAGCATAGGAAGTGCACAGCCTATAACCTTTGCAAAGAACACCGTGAAAACAAGAGTAATACAGACAACAACAGCAACTGCTATCGGGTCTTGTCCAGATGCTATAATATCGCCTCTGTCTATTATCATCATCTTTACAAAATTAGCCGCCGCAAGAGTTACTCCACACAAAAGCGAAACTCTTGCTTCTTTCCATATAACCTTTATAACATCCCGAAGTTCAACATCACCCAATGACATACTTCTTATAATTGTTACCGACGACTGACCTCCCGAATTTCCTCCCGTATCCATAAGCATCGGTATAAAGGATGTCAGTATGACACAGCTTGCAAGTGCAGACTCGAAAGAGCTTATAATCTTTCCCGTAAATGTTGCCGAAATCATCAAAAGCAAAAGCCACGGTATTCTCTTTTTATATGTTTCAAAAATACCTGTTTTCATATATGGCTTGTCTGTCGGCGTGATAGCCGCCATTTTTTCGATATCCTCGGTGTTTTCCTCTTGAATAACATCGATAGCGTCATCGACCGTTATAATACCTACCAAACGCTTCTCGTTATCAACAACGGGAAGTGCAAGAAAGTCATATTTTTCAAATGTCTGTGCCGCTTCCTCCTGGTCATCGAGAGTATTTACATAAATAACATTCTGCTCCATTATGTCGCCGATAACCTCGGAATAATCGGCAAGCAATAAATCCTTTACCGAAACAAGACCGAGAAGTATTCGGTTTTCATCGGTTACGTAACAAGTATATATTGTTTCCTTGTCTATTCCCGTTCGTCTGATACGGGTAAACGCATCCTCAACCGTCATACTTTTTTTCAAATCGACAAACTCAATTGTCATAATACTTCCCGCACTGTATTTGGGATATTTCAGAATTTCGTTTATTCCCTGACGCATTTGTGCATCGGAATGTCTCAAAATTCTTTTTACCACATTGGCAGGCATTTCCTCAATAATATCAACCGTATCATCAAGATAAAGTTCATCCAATACTTCCTTTAACTCAAAATCACTGAACTCGCTTATTAAAAGCTCCTGCATATCGGAGTCAAGTTCAACGAAAACCTCTGCTGCATTTTCCTTGCTCAAAAGTCTGAAAAGTATAGGAAGGCTTTTTTTCGGAAATTCTCCAAAAATCTGTGCCGTATCGGCAGGCTCAAATTCGTTGAGCATTTCCTTTAAATCGTGATATTTTTTCTTACTTTGCAGTTCCAATATTTTTTCAACCGCAATTTCCATTTCCTCCACTAAAACCAATCCCTTCTGCATTTATTGTGCATCATACGGACTGTGCGGAATATTCAGGTGAGTTCTATGAATACCGCCGTATCACAAAACCTATTCCGTCCTCGCCCGTCAGGTGCTGTTTTTTCCGACCTGCAACTGCCGGTATCCATATTTCCTCACCTCCTTATTTGTTTACTTTCATTAGTTTGTTTCGATTTGCGGCCTTGATGTTTCAGGCTCAATCGGAGCTATATCAACAGGTTCTTCCCTTTTGGGAGGCGTGTCCTCTGTAGGGCTTACCACCGAGCCGGATTGAACAGAACCGGAGCTTTCTTCATCATCGTCATCATCATCCGTTAATTGGTTTTGCTCCGTTTTGTTGCTTTTACTGTGACTTTCCGTGCAATACTTTTTCGGCTGTGAACCGTCAATAAAATATTCGGTTTTGCCGTTACACTGCGAATTTGCCAAAAGACCCGACGAAGTGCAAACATAAGCCTCCACCATATTTTCGGGCATCTTTATTTCAGAGCCCGTCTTTCCGTCGTGAACCTTTTCCATAACCTTTTTCCAAATCTGTGCGGAAATATTTGATGTGATTCCGGCATTTCTTATTGATGACGGAGTATCAAATCCGAACCAAACCGCACCGACATAATATTGTGTATATCCGACAAACCACTTATCCTTATCCTCGTTTGTCGTTCCTGTTTTTCCATATACCGAAACATCCGCATCAAGCTTTGCCGCTTTACCCGTTCCTGATGATGAATTAACAACACCGTAGAGCATTTTTGACATTGTATATGCCGTGTCAGCTCCGATTATCTGCTTTTTCTCCACCTTTTTCTCGAGCAAAACTCTGTTTTTGCTGTCAACAACCTTTGTGTAAGTGTGTGGAGTATAATAATATCCTCCGTTTGCAAAGGCTTGATATGCCGCCGCCATTTCTTCAACGGTTGCACCTTTTGTCAAACTTCCCAATGACAACGGACTCAAATCCTTATCGGAATTTTCAACTCCGATGCGGAATTTGTTTTTAACATAGTCAAAACTCGTATCAACTCCAACCTTCTGCAAAATCTTTATCGCAGGAATATTTGCCGAAATTTCAATCGCTTTCTTAACGCTCATACTGCCTTTATATCCGCTGTAGGAATTTTTCGGTGACCAATTTTTTTCCTTTATTGTCATAGGCTCGTCAACAACTATTGTTGATGGCGTAATCTTCTTTGTTTCAAACGCCGGAGCATAAACCGAAAGCGGTTTTATGGATGAACCCGGCTGACGACGCATATGCGTTGCTCTGTTAAAGCCTCTGCTGTCCGTCTTTTCGCCTTTTCCTCCGATAATACCCTTAATCTCACCGTTGCTGTGATCGATAATCATCATTGCCGACTGTGCCTGTTTTGCACCGCTCGGGAAATTCTGTGAGTTCTCAAACACACTCTCCATCGAATTTTGAATTCCGGCATCCATTGTTGTGTATATTCTCAAACCGCCGCTGAAGAGCTGTTGCTTTGCAAAGGTTTTTGTATAACCCTTTTCCTCCTGCAAATCCGCAATTACTTCATCTATCATAGCATCAACAAAATAATTGTATATGTTCTTGCGGCTTTCGATATCCGACTCGTGTATGCCAAGTCCCTTTTCGACAGCTTCTTCATATTCTTCCTTTGTTATTTTTCCCGTTTCATACATTTTTGAAAGAACCGTATTTCTCTTCTTTGTTGCATTTTCGGGATTCGCCAACGGGTCATAATAAGACGGCTTTTGCGTTATTCCGGCTATCAGTGCCGATTCCGTAAGATTCAACTCCGAAGCATTCTTTCCGAAAAATCTGTTTGATGCCGCTTCAACTCCGTAACAATTGTTTGAAAGGTATATAACATTCAAATATATCGTCAGTATTTCGTCCTTTGAAAGCTGTTTTTCAAGAGCAACCGCTCTCATCATTTCTTTTATTTTTCTTGTTGCCGTTCTGTCCTTTTCAGAGGTTATGTTTTTTATAACCTGCTGTGTTATCGTACTTCCGCCGTAGCCTGCGGCAGGACCGCCGAGCTTTTCACGAACATAACCCAAAACCGCACCTGCGGTTCTCTTTATGTCTATACCGCCGTGACGGTAAAATCTTTCATCTTCAATTGCCACAATCGCTTCTTTCACAAGTGGAGAAATCTCATCTGTTTCAACCCATATTGTATTTCCCGAACTTGAAAGATACTCAGCCTCCACTGCATTTCCGTTTTCATCATTGTAATAAACAACCGATGAGCGTGAAAGTGCGAGTTCCTCAACATTCATATCTTCAATTTCTCTGACAATTGCCGCATACATTCCCGCACCGATTCCGACACAGGCTATCAAGAAAATGAAAAAACACAAAAAGAAAGTGTACATTGTCTTTTTAAACAGTTTCTTGCCACCTTTTTTCTTTTGATTTTTTCCCTTTATATTTCCGACATCTCCGCCAAATGCCGAAGATGTTCTTTGATGCTTTCTTCCTCTTTTCAAGCTAATCCCTCCGATACAGTAAAAAATACTTATCTCCTATTCTCTATTATAGTACAAATTTTCCGATTTTGCAATAGTTTTATTAATTGTTGCACAATTTTAAAAATTCCGAATAATTTTGAAAAATTCGGTAAATTTAAAAACAGTATAATAATGGGAAAGGATGAATAATATGTTTAATAAAAAAACATTTTTTTGCATATTCCTCTCGGTGCTTTTCGGTGTTTTGTGCTTTTTTAGCGGATATCTTGCCGGAGAAAATTCCAAAAATGTTCCTGTCGATACCGATATTTTGCAGGCAAACAGTACGGAGCTTGACAAAAACAATGCCACTGCGGCATCCGAAAACGATATAATTGAAAATATTGATAAGAAAGAACAATTTGTGTTAAAAAATGAAAACGATATTTTAAATTTATACAGCCTATCGGACAATGACCGGCAAATTATAAAAAGCATTCCGTTTAACTCTTCTTTTTTGCCGACAAACGACCGTATAAAGCTCGAAAATGGTATATTTTTGGACACTGTCGAAGAGGGTTTTGCTTTAATTGAAGATTTTACAAGTTGAACACATCAAAAATACGCAAAAATAAAAGAATTACGAAGAAAATAAGAGATTTTAGAACTTATTTTGATTTCACCGAAAGTGAGAAAGAATGGCAGGATTTGAAAATAACGAGCAAAGACTATATAATAGTGTTGTTAGCACTCCTTGAGTTAGAGTGCTAACAAGAAACGGAGGAATGTTTTATGACTATCAAACCATTACAGGACAGAGTTGTTATCAAGATGCTTGAAGCGGAGGAAACAACAAAAAGCGGCATCATTTTAACAGGTGCGGCACAGGAAAAACCACAGGTTGCCGAAATCATTGCTGTAGGTCCGGGCGGACTTGTTGACGGCAAAGAGGTTAAAATGGAGCTCAAAATCGGGGATAAGGTATTAATTTCACAATATGCTGGAACAAAAGTTAAGCTTGAAGGTGAAGAGTACACAATTCTTTCACAGAGCGATGTTCTTGCAATAGTTGAATAATTATAGAAGGGAATTGATATTATGGCAAAACAAATTTTATTCGGTGAAGAAGCAAGGCGTGCGTTGCAAAGCGGTATTGACCAGCTTGCCGACACAGTCAAAATAACTCTCGGTCCAAAGGGAAGAAATGTTGTTCTTGACAAAAAATTCGGTGCTCCGTTAATCACAAACGACGGTGTTACAATCGCAAAAGAAATTGAATTGGAAAATCCGTTTGAAAATATGGGTGCACAGCTTGTTAAAGAGGTTGCAACAAAAACAAACGACATTGCCGGTGACGGTACAACAACCGCTACACTTTTGGCACAGGCTCTTGTCAGAGAGGGTGCAAAGAATGTTACAGCCGGTGCTAATCCGATGATAGTCAGAAAAGGTATTCAAAAGGCAGTTAATGTTGCTGTTGAAGAGCTTTTGAAGAAAGCAAAGAAAGTTTCCGGCAAGGATGACATTGCAAGAGTTGCATCCGTTTCTGCCGCAAACGAAGAAGTCGGTGCATTGATTGCCGATGCAATGGAAAAAGTTACAGCTGACGGTGTTATCACTGTTGAAGAATCAAAAACAGCCGAAACATATTCCGAGGTTGTTGAGGGTATGCAGTTCGACAGAGGATATATTTCTCCCTATATGGTAACCGATACAGATAAAATGGAAGCCGTTATCGATGATGCATATATACTTATTACAGACAAGAAGATTTCAAATATTCAAGAAATTCTTCCGCTTTTGGAACAGATTGTTCAAATGGGCAAAAAGCTTGTTATCATCGCTGAAGATGTTGAGGGCGAAGCATTGGCAACTCTCATTGTCAACAAGTTAAGAGGAACATTCATCTGTGTTCCCGTTAAAGCACCGGGATTCGGTGACAGAAGAAAAGCTATGCTCCAGGATATCGCAATCTTGACAGGTGGTCAGGTTATTTCCGAAGAATTGGGACTTGACTTGAAAGAAACACAGATTGAACAGCTCGGAAGAGCAAAACAGGTTAAAATCCAGAAAGAAAACACAATTATCGTTGACGGTATGGGTAATTCAGACGAAATCAAGGCAAGAGTTGCACAAATCAGAAACGAAATTGAGCTTACAACATCTGATTTTGATAAAGAAAAGCTCCAGGAAAGACTTGCAAAGCTTTCGGGCGGTGTTGCCGTTATCAAAGTAGGTGCGGCTACAGAAACAGAAATGAAAGAAACAAAATTGAGAATCGAAGATGCTCTTGCAGCTACAAAAGCAGCCGTTGAAGAGGGTATTGTTGCCGGCGGCGGAACAAGCTACATCAACATTATCCCGGCAATTGAAAAACTTCTCAAAGAAACAGAAGGCGATGAAAAGACAGGTGTCGGCATTGTTTTGAAAGCATTGGAAGAGCCTGTTAAGCAAATCGCAAAAAACGCCGGTCTTGAAGGTTCTGTCATTGTTGACAAGGTTAAAGCCTGCAAGGACGGAGAGGGTTATAACGCATTGACAGAGCAATATGTCGATATGATTAAAGACGGTATCGTTGACCCGGTTAAGGTTACAAGAAGTGCATTGCAAAATGCCGCAAGTGTTGCCGCAATGGTTCTTACAACAGAGAGCCTTGTTGCCGACAAGCCTGAACCTGAAAAACCTGCTCCCGCAATGGATCCTTCTGCTATGGGCGGAATGTATTAATAAAAATTCAACAGAAAAGGGACTGTAAATCATCTTTACAGTCCCTTTTTATGTGTCTATAAAGCTTTTCTGGTGACCACACAGGGTCGCCCCTACTGCAAAAATGATACATTGTATTGGCGACCCCATATAGTTGCCCGTTGCATCTACAAATATATCCTTATGTCTGTTGTCAATCTTTCTTCTATGTTGACAAGTCTTTTTGCAATATCCTTTGCCGCTTCTTCCGCCGCCTTATATTTGTTCAAATACTTGTGCAGAGATTTAACTCCCATATTACAGCCGTCGGTTATCAAATCCGCAATGGTATCATCTCCCGGCTCAACAGCAAGCATAATCCCCGTCTTCATTTTTGACATTCCCTTTGCCATAACACTCGGTTTTTTTCCGCTGTCGTGATACTTATTCAATAAATCCCTTGTATCTGTTCCAAGCTTTTCGTGTTCCTTTTTGCTGTCCTCCAAAAGGCTTTTGAAGTTTCCGTCATTTACGCTGTCCAACACCTCATCTATTGCCGATATTCCCATTTTAACGCCTGCATTGCACTCCCGAAGCAATTCTATTGTGTCATCATTAATCATACTTCTTCCCCTCCGATTTTATTTTATATAAGCTATTATCCCATTTTTTTGCTTTTTCATTCAAAAAAAGACGGCATATAAAAATATACCGTCTTTTCATCATATTCTTTTAACAAATTCTTTTATTATCTTTGCGGAAAGGTGAGCCGTCTTGACTTCAAACTCTTCATAGCTTTCCGCCGCAGAGCCGTCGGCAAGGTCGGAAATCGCTCTTACAACAACAAACGGAATTTCATTTGCCTGTGCGGACTGTGCTATAGCTCCGCCCTCCATTTCGGTCACAAGCGCATCAAATTCATCTTTTATTTCTTTTTTCTTTGATTCTGACGAAACAAAGACATCACCCGTTGCAATTCTTCCAATCTTTATCTTGCTGTCCTCCATATGTTCGACGGCTGCACCTTTAAGACCGTCAATAAGCAAACCGTTGCACTTATAAAGAGTAGGCTTATCCTTATCTCCGATAAACATATAACCCTTTGCGTATCCGAAGCCCGTCACATCAAAATCGTGCTGAACAAGTTCACTTCCTATCACGATGTCACCGACTGCCAATCCGTCACCGATTCCTCCGCCGATGCCTGTATTGATAACAGCGTCAACGCCGAATTTATCGGCTAAAATCTGAACACATCTTCCGGCATTAACCTTTCCTATGCCGCACTTTACAACAATAACATCCTTGCCGCAGAGCTTACCCTCATAAAACTCCATTTCCGCAACCCTTGATGTTCTTTTTTCCGAAAGTGCCTCCTTTAAGGTTTCAACCTCAATATCCATTGCACCTATAATTCCGAGCTTATGCATCATATTTCATTTTCTCCTCTGTCCAATACGAAAGAACATCAATCATATCCCGTGCCGCACTTTTTGCTCCGTCCAAATTATGTTCCAGGTAATTTCCGCATTCTTCTCTTTTGCTTCCTGGAATAATACCCTCAAAATCTTTGATAAATTCAAAGCTGTTTTTAACAAGTTCTATAACATCTGCTTTTTTGACATCATCTCTCATCAACAGATAAAATCCTGTTCTGCAACCCATCGGTCCGACATAGATAACACTGTTTGAAAACTTGCTGTTTCTTGCATATGTCGCAAAAAGATGCTCTATCGTGTGCATTATCGGATTTTCGAGATAATCTCCACCGTTTGGTTTCTTCATTCTGATGTCATAGCTTATAACATCACCGTCAATTCTCGAAACATAAATTCCCTTTTCAAGCTTATCGTGATTGACCGAAAAACTCGCTATTCTTTCCATAATTTCCCCCATTAATTGTTTTCTTCCTGCATTATTGCTTCCCGTTCCTTTTTGGAATCGAGAGTTATTTCAAGTTCTTTTTCCTTGTAACCGTCCTCGCTCGGAGTCTGTACGGTTATTGTTTTCTTTTCTCCAGCCTTATAATAGGTAAGTCTGTCTTGTAGCTGTGCCCCGCTCTTTACGGTATATCCGTCAAATTTTGTTATAATATAACCCTTTTTAATTCCTGCTTTTTCAGCCGCAGAGCCTTTGCTTACGCTGTCAACGAAAACGCCCTCCGGAATACCGTAGCTTGTGGCACCGGAAGAAATATCCTTTATCGTAACACCCAAGAAGCCTTGCTTATCCTCATCAACAACCTCTCTTGTTTCTCTAACCATAAGCTCGCCGATAATCTCTTCAACATCGGAAATCGGAATTGCATAACCCATTCCCTCAACACCGCTCGCTGAAATTTTTGCGGAATTAATTCCTATAACCTCGCCGTTCATATTCAAAAGAGCACCGCCACTGTTTCCGGGATTTATTGCCGCATCGGTTTGAATAAATGTATTTGTAACCGTTTGACTGTTTGTCGTCTGCGACTCCATTGTAATCGCTCTTTTTGTTGCGCTTATAATCCCCTCCGTTACCGACTGACCGTAACCGAGAGCATTACCTATTGCAATAACTCTCTCACCTGCACGAACGCCCGATGAATCTCCGATTGTAGCAACCTTGATTTTTGAAAGTTGTTCCTCCGTCAAATCTTCAAGCTTAACAGAAATAACCGCCAAATCCTTGTCGGAATCGTAACCCTTTACCTTCGCCTTCAAAATGTCTTTTGCATCAATCTTTTCTATATCCTTTGCATCAGTCGGCAATTCAACATCGGCAAGCATAACGCTCAACTCGGTACTGTCGGCAATAACATGATAGTTTGTTACAATCAGAATTTCCGAATCATTCTTTCCTATCACTATTCCCGAACCGCTTCCGGTGTTCTCCTGTTCATAAACTCCGAAAAATGTCATAACTTCCGTGACACTCTTGCTGGAAATAGAAACAATCGACGGCATACATTCCTCCGCAATATCTGCGGTTTGTGAATATATTGCCTCTGTTTCGGCTTTGGTCAAGAATGTTTTTGTTGAATCTATCTTCAATTTTGAATTTATCATTCTTGAAACATTCGATGTGGTCAATGAAAAAATACTTCCCGAAACAGCTCCGAACAAAATCGCACAAGCCGCAACAAAGGCAACCTTTTTTATGATTTTGTTTTTCTTTTTTTCTCTTTCGTCTTCTTCTCCGACCGAACCTCCGTCAACAATTATCGGCTCCGAGACATCGATTATAACTTCATCCTCATTTTCTTCGGCTTGTTCCTCTCCGACTGTAGCTTCTTCCGTTTCAATTTCTTCGTTTTGTATAATTTCTTCGTTGTTATTCAATTCATTCATATTTTCCTCTGTCATAGAAAACACCCCTCAATAATTTTGTTTACATATACATAATACAATATCAATGTGAATATTTAAAGCACAAAGTGTAACATTTTTGTTAATTGTCATCCTTTTTGATAAGAACCCAAACACTTTGCAAAAATTGTTTCTTTTTTGATTTTCTCCCACGCATTTTTTATCTTTTCCGTATGGATATCCCCTTGTATATCAATAAAAAATATGTATGTTCCCATACCCTTTTTATCGGGTCTTGATTCGATTTTGAGCATATTTATATCATTTTCGGAGAAAATTCTCAAAATATTGTAAAGTGCACCCGGCTTATGTTCGGTTGCAAACACAAGCGAGGTCTTCGCATCGACTGCCCTTTCGTTGTTCGGACTTTTTCTCAATTCCGCAAAACGGGTCGAATTGTGTTTCTCATCACCGCAGTCGCCTCTTAATATTTCAAGTCCGTAAATCTCTGCACAGGTTGACGGTCCTATCATTGCAATGCTGTTATCATTATTTTCCGATATAAATTTTGCCGCCGCCGCTGTCGATTCCGTATATTCAATCTGTGCATCACGAAAATTCTCGTTTATCATTCCAAAGCATTGTCCTATCGGTTGCGGATGCGATATGATTTTTTTTATGTCACATTCTCTTGTACCTTTTTTTGCAATAAGATTTTCGCAAACCTTTAAGGTTAATTCTCCGCATATATAAAGTCCATCCTCGGAGGCAAGCATATCAAGAGTCGATGTCACACTTCCCTCAATCGAATTCTCTATCGGCACAAGAGCCGAATCGATTTCTCCGTCATTGACAGCCTTTATCAGCTTGTAAATGGATGAATATTGTTTTATATCACTGCTGTTATCGGTATATAACCTGACAGCCATATGTGAAAAAGTTCCGTCCGGTCCCAAATATCCAAACATAAAATCCTCCTGTGCTTATTTTTCTCTGTTTATAAGCTTTTTTATCAATTCTTCAAGAAATTCATTCTTATACGGCAATGAATAAAGTTTTTTTAGTGCATTTTCCGAAAGAGCGAAAACATCTTTTTTCGCCTGTTCCAAACCTACAATAGATACATAGGTCGATTTCTCGTTTTTATCATCACTTCCCGTCGGCTTGCCTATTATTTCATCGGAGCTTGTCACATCCAAAATATCGTCTTGAATTTGAAAAGCATAACCGATATCGGCACCGATTTCTCCGATTGTTTTCACCTGTTCATCATCAGCTCCGCCGAGAACCGCACCCATTTGCATTGCCGCCTCAATCAAAGCTCCGCATTTTAATCGGTGTATGAACTCGACGGTTTTTATACCGACCTTTTTCCCCTCCGACTCAATATCGGCAACCTGACCGCCTATCATTCCGAAAATTCCCGCTTTCTTTGCAAGAATTTTAAAGGCTTTTGCATTTTTTTCCGACAAATCATCAAAAAGTGCATCGGAAATAATTTCAAACGCATAGTTTAGCAGAGCATCTCCTGCCAAAATTCCCATTGCTTCCCCATATACCGCATGAGTTGTTTTCTTTGATCGCCTGTATAAATCGTTATCCATAGCAGGCAAATCATCGTGAACCAAGGAATAAGTATGTATCATTTCAATCGCCGCCATAAAAGGTTCTGCATTTTTTTCGTCACCGCCGAAAAGCTTGCAAACCTCCGAAACAAGCATAGGCCTTAAACGCTTGCCCCCTGCAAGAACACTGTAGTTCATAGCTTCAATAACGGTTTTTTGTTTTCCCTCTTCCAAAGGCATATATTTTTTTAATATCTCTTCTGTTTTTTCCGTTCTTAAATTCAATTCCTTGTTAAAATCCATCGAAATACCTCCGATTTCACCGTCGGAGCTGTATAAATACAGCTCCGATAACGAATATATTGTTAATTATATAGAATATTTTTCTTTGTAATAATCATATTTTTCAAAGAAATCGTTTTCGCCGTCCTTTTTGACATGATTCATATAATCATGTGCCTCAAAGTTTCCGTTTGCATTTCCCAAAACGGCAACGGCAATGTTTGAGCAATGATCGGCTATTCTTTCGTAATTTGTCAAAAGGTCGGAAAGAATAAATCCGAGTTCAACAGTACATTCACCGATTTGAAGTCTTTTTATGTGATTATTTTTTATCTTCTTCTTTAACTTATCTATTATTTGTTCAAGCGGCTCGACACGCTTTGCAAGTTCAATATCATCATTTTCAAGCATAGCGGTTGTGATTGACAATATTTCTCTCACCGCATCGGTCAAAACGCTTATTTCCTTTTTTGCACCTTCGGAGAAAGAAATCTTCTTTTCATTAATTTCCTCGGCTGTTTCGCAAATATTTAACGCATGATCGGAAATTCTTTCCACATCTCCGATTATATGCAAAATTTTTGTAATTTGGTGTGAATCGGAAATATTCAAATCTTTTTCGGACAAATCCACAAGATAAGCACTTATCTTATCTTCATATTTATCGACTCTTTTTTCTTTTCTCGCAATGCTTTCCTCAACGCTTCTGTCATATTTATTCAATATAGCTGTACTGTCAAACACGGCTTTTTGAGCAATTTTTGCCATTTCGTATGTCAACTCACGACACTTTTCCACAGCAATTCCGGGAACGGTAAAAAATCTGTCATCAAGAGTTTTGAACAAATCATTTTCCTGTTCATCCTCATCATCCTTGCTCTTAATCGTCATCATTGCAAGCTTTTCAAACTGCTTTGTGAACGGAATTAAAATAATCGTTGAAAGAATATTAAAAAGTGTGTGTATTACGGCAATATTAAAAGCATTTACATAACTTGTATTTGCCATAAACGGCAATTTCACAAAACAATTTATAACATAGAATATCATACAGACTACAACAACGCCGATTACCTTGATATAAAGGCAGGTAACGGCAACTCTTTTTGAATCCCTGTTTCCGTTCAATGACGATAAAATCGGTGTGATAGTCGTTCCGATGTTTTGTCCGAGAATAATCGGAATTGCAACAGCATATGAGATTGTTCCCGTTGCTGACAACGCCTGCAAAATACCGACGGATGCCGATGACGACTGAATTATCGCAGTCAAAATCGTTCCTGCCAAAATTCCGAGAATCGGATTTTCAAACATTGTCAATATTCTTGTAAAATTCGGATTGTCCTTAAGACCCGAAACGGCATCACTCATTGCTTCCATTCCAAACATCAAAATAGCAAATCCGAGAAGTATTGATGCCAAATTTTTCTTTTTTTCGGACTTTGCAAACATCACCATTCCCGCACCAACTGCCGCAAGAATCGGAGTCCATGCATCAGGTTTTAACATCTTTATGAATAGAGTGTCACCGCTTATACCCGTCGTACTTAAAAGCCACGCTGTAACCGTCGTGCCGACATTTGCACCCATAATCGTGCTTATTGTCTGTGAAAGTCGCATAATTCCCGAATTTACAAATCCGACAAGCATAACCGTTGTTGCAGATGATGACTGTATTACAGCCGTCACGATAAATCCGAGCAAAAATCCTTTGAGCTTGTTTGAGGTTAGCTGTCCAAGAAAATATTCAAGCTTGCTTCCCGAAAGCTTTTTCAATCCGTCGCCCATAACCTCCATTCCGTAAAGAAAGAGTGCCAAACCTCCGATTAGTGATAAAATCGAAAAAAAGTCCATATTTTTCCTCCTGTTGCTTCTCCTTATGTACTTTTATCTTATTTTGTTTTTTTTAGTTTAATCGTCTATTGTTATTTCATTTGTGATATCATTCGCCGCATAATCAAAGCTGTCAAACACAAGTTCCTTTGTAGCCGCAAAGTCGCAGATATAGTACCAGCCGCCCGATGTTCTTTTTGATTCGCCCGGCAGGTTCTGCGTTTTTATTTTCTCGGAGGTCAATCCCTCAAGATACCTTGAAAATTTCAATATACCGCTCGATGTGAAATTGGTTTTTATGTTTTTCTTCATTGCAGAATATATTGACGGCAATTTGACAATTAAGGAAAGATTTACCTTTTGATCGATTACTGCCTTTATAAATTCCTGTTGTCTTTCAACTCTGCTTGTATCACTTCCGTCACCGTTTTCCAAATTGCTTTTTCTGTATCGCAGGAATTGCTGAACCTGATTTCCCTCAAGCATTTGAACTCCGGGCTTTAAATGAATATGCAAATCCTGACCGGGATCATCATAATTCATTCCCCTTCCCTTTCCCTCAACATCGGGAACATCAAATTCAATCGGTCCTATAACATCGGTAATGCTGTCAATTGCATCAAAATTAAATTCAATATAATAATGGATCGGAATTCCCGTAAGTGCGGTTACCACCTTGATACTTCCTTCCGGACCGTAAATATCTTTGTTTTTGTCGTGCATAGCGTGAATTTCGTTTATTTTTCTTGTTACTTTTCTGTCTTTGACCTTTATTTGAGTATCTCTCGGAATAGACATTATTTCCGCCGAGGCTTCATTTAAGTCATAAGACACTATCATCATTGCATCTGTTCGCAATTCGCTTTCGTCAACCCCCAAAAGCAAAACATTCAGCTTTCCCTTTTCCATATCGACAGGAATGAGTGCTCCGTCATTGCCGACAACTCCATGTCCCATTCCCATAAACACAAAAAATGCGGCAACGAGAAGTATTACAATTACCAAAACAAATTTTAGTCCCGTTCTTTTCTTTTTCGGTTTTTTCTTAACTGGCTTCTTTGTTTCCTGTATCGGTATGTTCAAGGTTAACGATTCGGAAACCTCAACTCTTTCATAATTGGTTTTCTTTTTGTTACGCCCTCTTGCTCTTTTCACATTTTTCTCCTTCCATTTACACCGTTTTTACCTAATATTAATTTGCTCCCGGTCTTTGGAACTCGTTGGATGAGTCCATACCCTCAAGCGGCTTTACCACCGGTTCCTGTGGCTTCGGTGTGGGTTCAGGGTCTGTTTTCGGTTCTTCTTTTGGTTTTGTTACACTGCCTGTTGTTGTATTTTTATCCGTTTCCTTTTCAAGCGATGTATCATTGGTTTTTGTGCTATTCTTATCACTTGACGAGGTTGTTTTGTTTGTGTCTGTCTTTTGGGAGGAATTATCGGATTTTTCCTTATTATCTTTTTGGGTTTCCTCTGTTTTATCCTTTGCAGCATTCTTGTCATTCTCCGAAGATGTTTTTATTTCGTCCGAGGACTTTTCCGTGGTTTTGTTTGTTGCCTTATCCTGCTCACGAATAACAACATCCTCCGGATTCAACACTTCTGTTGTATATTTTCCGTATTCTGCGTTGACGATTGGTTTTCCGCTTGTTGTATCCTTTGTTTCATATCCGAAAGTATTCTGCACAAGAAGCTTTATTTCTTTCATATTCGGTAGCCAATAGGATGCATCATATCCGGCACCGCTGTATTCTCCCGGAAGCTCGTTCATAATAATCTTTTCCTTGTCAATATCCTTTAAGCTGTTTGCATATTTGACAATATCGCCAAGTGACATATTTGTTTTAATATTTTCCGATAGCGTTTTGTAAAGCTCTGGAACCTTTGTAACTATTTCAAGATTTAATTTTTGTTCCACAACCGCTTTGATGAAATCCTGCTGAACACGAACTCTCTTGATATCTCCCTCGGGATATCTTCTGAAACGCACAAGCTGTTCTGCCTTGTCACCGTCCAGAAGTTGATCTCCCGGATATAAATCGATGTACAAGTCCTGTGCCGGGTCACTGTATTTCATTCTTTGAGGAACATCATATTGAATACCGCCCAGTGCATCGATTGTTTCTCTGAACGCCTTAAAAGAAAATTCCACATAATAGTTTATCGGGATACCCGTCAATCTTGTAACCGCTTCGATTGAACCCTCCGCACCCTTTATCTTTCCGTTGGAATTTGATATTGCGTGTGCGGCGTTTATTTTTTGATATCTTGATCCCACATACATTCTCGTATCTCTCGGTATTGAAAGCATCTCGACCGTTCCGTCATTTGCATCATAGGATGCGACAATGATAGTATCCGTTCTCAATCCCTCGTTATCGACGCCGAGAATGAGAAAATTTGTTTTTCCCGAAACCTTGTCAACGGGAGCGATAACCTCCCCGTCAAGCTCCGTTGTATTGAAAAATCCGCCCAATCCGAGTATAACCGCCGATGAAATCACAATAACAAGCAATGAAATTGAAAATATCATCGTATATTTTTTTGTTTTGCTCATTGATTTTGCGGATTTGTTTTTCTTCTTTGCCAAAACACCGCTTTTTTTCGCTCTTTTCATTAAAACACCTTTCCTTTCCGTACAGGTTATGTATATTAGCCTTAGTCCTATGCATACTCTACCTTATGAAAATAAAGCAGAATCACCGCTCCGATTAAAATATCTTTCTCTCCTACCGGAAGAATAATGCATATTCCCCCAATTATCTATATTATATCATTAAATGACATACTATGTCAATTATCAAAAGATATTTTTTGAAATTACAGTGATAATTATGCCGAAAAACGGGCAAAAAAATAAGGCGACCGCAAAATCAGCCGCCTTTTTTTGCATTTTTCCTTAAAACTTTCTCTCATAGAGCCCTGCCGCAATCAAAACAACAAAGCACGAACCGAGGTTATGAACCAACGCACCCGTTGTCGGAGTCAAAAGACCCAACAGTGACAGAATAATTGCCGCAAAATTAATCAGCAATGAAAGCGTAATGCTCAATTTTATTGTTTTGACTGTTCCTGCCGAAAGCCTTTTTAAGTAAGGAATTTTTGAAATATCGTCGCTCATAAGTGCGATATCAGCCGCTTCAACGGCAATATCACAGCCGTCACCGCCCATTGCGATACCGACATCCGCTGTTTTTAACGCAGGAGCATCATTCACACCGTCACCAATCATACACACTGCGGACTCTTTTTGAATTTTTTTGATGATATCAACCTTCTGCGCAGGCAGGAGCTCGGAATAAACATCACCGATTCCGATTTTATCGGCAAAATATTTTGCTGCCTTTTCATTATCACCCGTCAGCAGTGCCGACCCTGTTCCGATTTTTTTAAGCTCTGAAATCACATCCTTGCTTTCCTCTCTCAAAACATCGGAAAGAGCGATAATTCCGCAAAAAAAGCCGTTCACGGCAATAATAACAGAAGCCTTGCCCTGTTCTCTCAAATCGTTCAATATATTTTTTTCCGACAGCGTAATATTTTTTTCGGTTATAAAGTTTTCACTTCCGCACAAAATTTCGCAATCATTTATTACTGCCGAAACGCCTTTTCCTGCCTCCATCGAAAATTTTGACGGTTCAAAGATTTCAATTCCCTCTTTTTTTGCGTATGATGCAATAGCTGTACCGATTGGGTGTTCACTCTTTGATTCCGCCGATGCCGCCACAGACAAAAGTTCTTCTTTTGACATACCGACAGGCAAAACATCGCTGACGGTAAGCTTTCCTTTTGTAAGTGTTCCCGTTTTGTCAAAAGTCACAACTTTGACCCTGCCCATTTTTTCAAGAGCTTCACCCGATTTTATAATGATACCGTGTCTTGTAGCCTGACCGATTGCAGCCATAATTGCCGTAGGCGTTGCAAGCACCATGGCACAAGGGCAGAAAACAACCAACACCGTAACCGCACGGACAATATCTTTTGTTACAATGAATGCGATAATTGCAATAAGCATTGCTGTCGGTACAAGATAGCTTGCCCATTTGTCGGCTGTTCTCTGCATTGGAGCTTGATTTTTTTCCGCTTCTTTAACCATACGGATAAGCTTTGCCAAGGAGCTGTTACTGCCCACCTTTGAAGCACGGATATCAACAGAACCGAAACGGTTGACAGTCCCCGAAAAAACGCTGTCACCGACCGTTTTGTCAACAGGTAATGACTCACCTGTCATAACAGATTGGTCGATACTTGTTTCACCCGAAATAATTTCGCCGTCAACCGGAACTGTCTCACCCGGAAGAATTCGGAGAATATCCCCCGTTTTAATTTCTTCTGCAGGAATAATTTTTTCCTCACCGCCGACAATTCGTCTTCCCTGCACGGGAGCAAGCGAAATCAATTTTTTAAGACCTTTTTTTGCTTTTTCGGTGGTTTTGTCCTCCAAAATCTCACCGATAGCCATAATAAAAGCAACCTCACCTGCCGCAAACAAATCATCAACCAAAATTGCGGCAATCATAGCTGTTGAAATCAGAAGTGACGAAGAAATTTTATTTATACCCTTGTTTTTGATAAGCTTTTTTACGGCAGAGCATAAAATCGGTACTCCCGAAATAATAACCGCCGCCCAAGCCGGGTCGATAAAGGGCACTATGTCAAAATGAGAAAGAATCAAGCTTAACAGGAGAAAAACTCCGCCGATAACTGTCATTTGAACGCTTTCAAACAAATCACAAATTTTTTCCATAAAATAACCTCCTTTTTTATACCCATAGGGGTATATGTATATTATATGACATTATATATATTTTGTCAAGAAAAAAAACAGAAAATGCCAAAACATTTTCTGTTTTTTATTTTATTATTTCATATTGGCATATCTTTCGACAGCCTTTGCGAAATTTTCGATAGTTTTATCCGCATCGCCGTGTTCGATACCGTCACGGACGCAATGCTTGATATGTCCCTCCAAAACAGCCCAGCCGGCTTTATGGAGTGCGGATTTTGCCGCATTAATCTGTGATAAAACATCCTCACACGGCACATCCTCATCAATCAATCTGTCAATAGCCTGAACCTGACCGATAATTTTTTTTAGCCGTCTGTGCAGGTTTTCGGTATCCATACACTTTTTCATAAAAAACCCTTCATTTCTCGGACAAAATTTTAGTCCGCCAAATTATCAAAATAACCCTGAACCAAAACGATAGGAGTTCCCTTGTCGCCCGAACCGCTTGTAAGGTCGCACAAAGAGCCGATAAGGTCTGTCAAGCGGCGTGGAGTTGTGCCTTGCGATGCCATATTACCGACAAGATTATCCTCTTTTTTGCCGATAGCATCTTCGATAGCCTTTTTAAGCTCGTCACCGCTCAAATTCTTGAAATCGTTGTCAGCAAGATATTTAAGTTTCAATTCATTCGGTGTTCCCTCAAGTCCCTTTGTGTATGCCGGGGAAACAACCGGATCGGCAAGCTCCCAAATTTTTCCGACAGGATCTTTGAAAGCACCGTCGCCGTAAACCATAACTTCTATGTGCTTTCCTGTTCTTTCCAAAAGCTGTTTTTGAATGTCTTCAACCAAGTCAAAACACTCATTCGGGAACAATTTGATTGTTTCCTCCGTTGACTTGTTTGAACCGAGCAAGCCGTATTTTGAGTTGTAGCCGCTTCCTGCCACGCTCTTTGTCAAAATTTCGTCAAGACCGCACACACGCTTTGCACCTGCGGCTTTCAAAATGCGTTTTGTTCTTGCACGGGTGTGAATATCGCAGTTTAGCACGCAGTCTGTGTAGTTCAAAATCACTCTTGCATCGTTTGCAAGAATAATTTCAGCCTCCGCACCGCAAGAACGAATCAAATCTCCATAATATTTTATATAATCAACACCTGTAAACGGATGAAGATTTTCACCGAACAATTCTCTGTACTTTTCCTCTGTCAAAACATCGGAATAGGGGTTTATTCCCGCCTCATCGAGCTGGTCGAGAGAAACAAGTGCGTTTCCGACCTCGTCACTCGGATAGTTAAGCATAAGAACGACTTTTTTTGCACCCTTTGCAATACCCTTTAAGCAAATAGCAAATCTGTTTCTGCTCAAAATCGGGAAAATAACACCGATTGTTTCGCCGCCGAGCTTATCGCAAACATCCTGTGCAATTGCATCGATTGATGCGTAATTGCCCTGTGATCTTGCAACAACAGACTCTGTCACCGCCACAACATCTCTGTCGTGAAGCTCAAAGCCCTCTGCCTGTGACGCTTCGATAACGCTGTCAACAACGATTTTACCCATATCATCGCCCGAACGGATAATCGGACAACGAATACCTCTTGAAACTGTTCCTGTTCTTCTTTCCATTTATAATTCCTCCCGTATGCCGACCGATTTAAAAGAAAACCGATCTGAAGCTTGTGTGAAAATCAATCACACCTTAACAGAATAATTATATATTATAAAATCCCGTCTGTCAAGAATTATATCACAGTATTGCACCGATTTGGGCAATTTTTTTAAATATTGTTCACAGCTTTTATGAAATTACGGTATCTTTCCCTTTGTTTTCTTGTCGAATGATTTCTTGTTACGCAGACTCCGCCGCTTTCCTCACCGTCAAGAACACTTGTAACCTTGTAGGTCAAAATATCGAATTTTGAAAAATCGATATCATCGAAAAATTCTTTTTCCGAAATATTCTCTGCAATCAATGTATAGGTGCTTTCGGAGTCTTTGGCTCTGTAGATGTTCACGGGATATTCCGCCTCAAAGGACAATTTTCCGTCATCACCGACGCAAAGATTTTTCACATCCGAAATTTTTCTTGCCGTCGGGATATTTGAAATGATATATTCCTCGCCCTTGTTCGTTTCACGCATCAAAGTGTCGGAATCCTTAATTTCAAAACCTTTGAAAACCGCCTTTGCAATATTTTTGTATTTAACGGTCAGCGGATTTCCCAAAAGTGATTTTATTTTAATTGTTTTTGCACAGTTATTTTCCCAAGAAACGCTGATTTCAAAACCGCCTCTTGCCAAAAGACCCGAAAATTCGCCTTTTTTCCAATTATTGGGGATAGACGGAAGAATGTCCACACAACCGTCGTGACTTTGCAGAAGCATTTCCGCAATACCTGCCGTTGCACCGAAATTACCGTCAATTTGGAACGGCGGATGCAAATCCCAAAGGTTAATCATAGTTTTTTCCGACAAAAGCTTTCTCAAAACCTCGTATGAGCTTTCGCCGTCCCCCGTTCTTGCCCACACATTCAAGCGGTGAGCCAATGCCCAACCGGTTGTGTCGTTTCCTCTTTCTCTCAAGGAGTATTTCGCCGCATCGAGCCAAACGGGCGTTGATTTGTTTATGATTGTGCCGGGATAAAGACCCATAAGGTGGGAGATGTGTCTGTGTCGGTATTCACCGATTTCCCCGTAGAAATTTTCCTCCCAATATTCCTTTATTTGACCCGACCAGCCAATCAAAACGGGCGAATAAGCCGAAAGCTGATTTTTCTGAATTTCGATATCCTCATTTGAAATTCCGAGAATTTCAGCCGTTTTTATCAAATCGTTTCCGTTTTCACAGATTAACTGCTGATCAAAAGCACAGCCGACCGTCTGATAATAAGTTCCGTTGTCTATGTACGGGCCGTTGTTCATTTGTTCGGGAGAAGCCGAGAATGAAACAAGATATTCTCCGTCATAATTTTCAACGGTTTTTGTCAAAAATTTGCTCATACCGAGCAGAGCCGGATAGGTAACATTCTCCAGCAATTTATTATCACCCGAAAAATCATAAGCCTCCCAAAAGAGCTTTGAAGTGAGTGCACCCGTTCCGGGTCCGGAATGACCGCCGGGGGCTGTGATAAAGTAGGGATAAGCCGCCGTTCCGATAGTCCAGCCACATTCGCCCTGCCCGTCCTTATAATTTTCGGGATTGTTTTCTTTTATATATTCGCTTGCATATTCTTCCGCCTTTGGCTTGTAAGCCTTAAAGAAATCGATATAAGGCTCAAAAGTTTCCAAAAGGTTTGTGTTAAAGGCAGGCCAATAGTTCATTTGAACATTTATATTGTGCCAATAACCGCTTCCCCAAGGCGAAAAATCGTGGCAATTCCAAATTCCCTGGAGGTTTGTCGGCAAACCGCCCTTTCTTGAAGAGGAAATCAAAAGATATCTTCCGTATTGGAAGTAAAGTTCCTCCAATTCGGGAACGCTTTTGCCCTGTTTGTATTTTTCAAACATATCGGGAACAAAATCCGCCTCGGTTTCGCCGAATTCCAGGCTCACCCTGTCAAAGAGTGAGCCGAAATCGGCAATATGCCTTTTTTTCAATTCTTCATATCCGATTTTAACGGCATTTTCGAGCATTTTTGAAACATTGTTATGCGGGTCGGTGTCGGGAATTTTTTTCTTGACATCCTCCTCAACAAAGGTATGCTCCGAGAGAAGATAGTTTGTGTCGGCTGTGAAAAAGACTGTAACTTCCGTTGCGTTTTTAATTCCGAGACCGCCCGGAATTTCGCATATTTCCCCGTCGCCGACAGCTGTGAGCTGCGCTTCAAAATTAAGATTGTAATATTCAAGCTTACCTTTTAGACGAATAACTTTGCCGTTTGTTTCGACAAATCCGCTTTTTCCGCCGCCGTCGCCCGGATTTATGGCATATTCCTTTATAAAAGGAATAACAGGCTTTAAATCAAAGGAAAGTGCTCCTTTTTTTGATGCACTCAAATGAATTACAAGCACCTTGTCGGGGTATGATGCAAAATATTCTCTTTTGAATTCAACACCGCCGCATTCATAACCGCAATAAGCCGAAGCCGTGTTCAAGCACAAGCCTCTTTCATAGTTCACAACATCGGTATGCGGAAAATGCATATAAATTTCGGCAAAATCGCCGAGACCGCCGAACATTCTGCCCTCATCATCATATTGCGGATTGACAAGTGCATTATGAGTTATCTGCACTCTTTCCCGTTCGGTTATACCGAACACATTAGCACCGATGAATCCGTTTCCGATAGGAAGCGATTCATTTTCCCAACCCTGTGGGCTGTCCTCGGCAGGTGATTTATATTTCATTACAAGCTTTTTCATCCAATTCTCCTCAGTTCGCAGATATTATGGCAAATACCGCCAAAATCGTTTTTGTTATTTATTTTTCGATAAAATCCTTACACTTGTTATAAAGATTAATTCCCATCATCACATGACCTTCTGTCGATGGATGAATATTGTCGCACATAAGCCAGGTTGTGCTTGTCAAAATTTCACTGCCCTCAACCAGGAAGCATTGTTCCTTGTCGAGAGTTTCGTATCTCTTTCTTATAACATCGTTAAATTCGTTGTAGCGTTTAAACTTTTCCTCGTTCTTGTCATAGCAAACTCCGCAGGGGAACATTGTCACAAAGATGAGTTTCTTTCCTGTCGCAACCATCTTATCCACAAGATAATTAAATCTTTCGGCAAAGAAATCCGTTTCCGAGCCTATCATATTGATACCAAGTTCAAAAAGACCGATATCCCAATCATCACGGGCGGCAAAATCATCAACGACAGCCTTATCAATACGGCACGAA
The DNA here is from genome assembly GCA_964530315.1 of uncultured Lachnospiraceae bacterium. GTDB lineage: Bacteria > Bacillota > Clostridia > UBA1381 > UBA1381 > RGIG1988. Next base: position 41,161 of record CAZGZZ010000001.1, on the reverse strand, counting down.
CCGCCCGTTCCCTTTGTCAGGCAGTCCATTTTTGCCAATCTTGCAAAAGTCTGCGGATAGGAATTGGGGTGGAAAAGAGTAGCCGAGCCGTGCGAAATCGATGAACCGTAGGAAAGGAGAGTTTTTTTCGGAAGCTCGTCCGCATCGGGTAACATTACGGGGTAGTCGAAAGTATCAAGTTCCGCAACCGTACAGCGGAAGCTATGGAAATAAATTCTCCAAACATTTTTGGAAAATCTTCTTTCCTCACCGTCAAAAAATCCCTTACCCAAATCCTTAAATCCCCAGTGGTCAAGTGCGGTTATTGTCATATAACCTGCTTTTGTCACTCTGTATGATGCAAGCATATTGTCGCCGCAGAAAACGAGAATATCGCCGTAATCATCATCACTGTAGATTGTGAGCTTGATTTTCGGAGCGTCTGTTTTAAAACGCATTTCACAGCCGCAAGCATATCTGTTCATATCTCTTGCCTGCGGATTTACCTCTGCCGAAACGCTCTTTTTGTATCTGTGCAGTCTCCAACCCAATTTTGTTTCTTCAAGCTCGTCAACATTATGAAAAATTATATTGTCCTTTATCATTAAAAACACCTCACATCATTGATTCCGCAAGCAAAAGAGTTGCAAGTGCCTGACCGTAAGCCATAGGCCTTATCGGAATTATTTTATAGGCTTCTATGTCGTTTGAAAGAGCTGTTCCGTGCGAACAATCGCCCACCTCACCGTTTTCGTCAACTCTTGCTTTTATAGCCGCAACAGCCTTTTCGCCGACAGCCTTGTATTCTTCGGGCAGATAACCCAAACGAACAGCTTTCAAAATGCCGTAGCCGAAACCGCAGGTTGCGGAGGATTCGAGATAAGTTTTGTCGTCGTTAATCAATGTGTGCCACATTCCGCTCTCGTCCTGATAGTTTTTAAGAGCCTCTGCCTGTCTTAACAAGGAGGATTTCAAAAACTCGTTGACAGCAAAATTGCTCTCGTCCGAATTTTCAAGATAATCGACAACACCGGCTGTAAACCAACAGTTTCCTCTTCCCCAGAGAGCTCCGGCGAAATTGTTTGTACCGTCAAATGTCCAGCCGTGGAAGAAAAGACCTGTTTTGTTATCCTGAAGATATTTAATATGAACAAGGAACTGTCTTGCCGCCTCATCGGTGAATTCTTTTTTGTTCAAAATATTTCCCATTCTTTGGAGGAACAAAACAGCCATAAAGAGAGTATCCATCCACAAATCTCTCAACAAGCCCCACTGCTCCCAACCGGAAACCAAATGCGGAAAACCGCCGCAGTCAATTCTCGGCAAGTCATACATAAGCCAATCTGCCCATTCCTTGCAAATTTCGAGATATTTCTCATTTTTTGTGTATTCATAAACATAGGTGAGCGTCAAAAGCGGACAGGTTGTGTTGATGTTTTTGTCGGGAAGACCCTTTTCGATGTTTTTATCGAACCATTCAATCAGCCAATTAAGGTGCTGTTTGTCGCCTGTTGCCTGGTAATATCTCAAAATGCCGTAAAGACCGACACCCTGTGCCCATTCCCATGCGTTAATATCAATAATGCTTATCGGGCAGTCTTCTTTTTCACCGTCTGTCCCGATGCCTTTCATATATCCTATAATTCTGTCTGTAACCGAGTTATTCATATCCGTACTCCTTGTTATACAATCAGCCCGATATAAAACCGGGCTGATTGTCGTATTATTTATTTTCCTTTTGGAGAATTAATCAAATTAATTCGTCTTATTTGGGCATTACGATAGCTTCACCGCAAACAGGTACCAAGCCGTCGATAGAGTCAAACAAGAATGTCTTGAATGTATAGTTTGCCATACTTGGCTCCAATCTCTTACCCTCGTGCTTAACATCAAATGTTGTAAGTTCTGTGTCGTTTGCAGCCTTTGTGTTAAGTGTCTTAACATCGCTCATTGCAATGCTGTAGAGCTTGCCTTTTGCGTCATAGATTGCTGAAATAAGCATAACATTCTTGTTAAGTCCTGTCGGGTTTGCAATTGTAAGCTTTGTTCCGAAGTTCTTTGTGAACCAGAAATCCTCTGATTTAGCTTTCATAAAATGACCGTATTGGTTTTCTGAAGTTTCTGTCCATTGAGCTTTCCAATCGCTGATTTCATCTGTTCCGTCTTCTCTCAAACCATAGTAGTTATATTGAGTCATAAGCGGAGCTTTTTTAACAACCAAATCATCTATTGTAACATTTCTCAAAGCGACATATTTAACATCAGATGTACAATATGCTACATTATCAAAACTAATCTCGCCCTTATACTTACCGTCAATGAACAAGTTGAAGCATTTTGAATCAAGATTTACACGAAGATTATATGTATGGAATACTGTTGCATCGATACCTGTAAGTGATACCATATCATTTCCCAACAGTGCCGAATTATTACTTTCATGGTTCAAATTGATAAGGTTATTGCCTGCCAACCATACTGATGCCGATTGGTTATAATCGGTACCCACAAGCTTAATCATTCCGGCACCTTTTGTTGTATCATACTTCTTTGCCTTGAAAGAAATTTCAAAAACGCCTTCTGTTATTGTTTGAGAAAGCGGAATAATTGCATTGTATGATCTGTTATTGGAAGACATGATCATTCCGACATTCATTGCACCGTCGGTAAATGTTATAAGTTCTTTTCCTGTTGTATCGGTAGCGGTTATTTGAGTTTTCAATTTGTTATCTTCTGCATATTTCCAACCGTCATAAAGGTCGCCTGCAAAGAAATCTTCCGTTGCACTTGAGAAATCCTTGTCAAGATATGTCAAGCTGTCTGTTACGGGTGCATCCTTTTGATAAACTACAATGTTATCAACTTTTCCATACTCCTTTTCGCCTGTCATTGCAAGATTTCCTGTTTCATCATTTGTTGCATAAACATCACCCTCACCGTCTGCACCAAATTCGATAGAGTCAACCTTATAGCTGTATCCGCTCGGGAGAGCCTTTGTAAATCCGTATGTATTACCTTCTGTATCCTCTGCTTTTATTGTACAGCTTTTACCGGCAAGATCCATTTTGATGCTTACATTGATTTTGCCTGTAAGTCCTGTTTCTCCGTTTGAAATATAATGCCAGTTATTATCAACTTTTGCACCGTTTGCGGCTCTCAAATAAATCAGTGCTGTTCGATCACCGAAATGAGCATATAGGGTATGAGATGCACTTTGTTCTTCATCCTTCAAGCCGATTTTTAAAGTGCTTTCAACAACATCGTTTTCAACAATATCTCCGTTTGCTTTCTTGAACAGATAAGCTTTCGATGCTTCTGTTTGATAAGTGATACCGAAATTTCCGCTCTGCAAACTGTCAAAAACTTTCTTAACAGAAACACCGCTTCGGAGTGCAAGTGCCTTGTCTCCCTCTGCAACGGTTGAAAGACCCATCTTGTTACCGCTTGTTATTCCGCCCGATGTCCAGCCGTTTTCTACCACGGCATCTGATGTTACAGCAGTCCAATCATTGAAGTCTTCTTCAAAGATTTTGGTTGTTGTTTGTGCTGCATGAACATTTACAAGCGACAAGCTCATTGACAAAACGGTTGCAAGAGCTAATATTTTTGTTGCTTTTTTCATTTTCATTCTCTCCTTTGGATTGATTTATTCCGACAAAACGGCAGATGCCGCTTTATCGGACACTTTTTTGGATAAGGATATTTGTTTTGTATCCTTATTAAATTCCATAAAGCCAATATCAAGATTGTTAATTTGAACATTGCCGTTCGGCGTTTTCAAAAGGAAGCTGTTCTCACCCGATGTCAAGTCGCCGACAACATATGTTCCTCCCGAGCAAATGACATAGACCATTGCCCCGTCATTATTTTCGAGAACACAGTCACCGATTTTAATTTCTTTAGCCTGTGACTGAATTAGATTATCCGAATCAAAAACTGTCGGATTATCGATATAAACCTGTGATTTGTTCCAGTTATAGTAGCCTTCCTCGGCTGTCTTGGTGTAAAGACACATTCCCTTGTCATCTATTCTGTTATAGAATACATTTTTTTGAACTTCCCCGTTGGCGACGATTTCGGTCACATAGAGATTGTTTGTGTCAAAGGACAACGAAAGAGTATCATCGCCGCTTTGATATACAGTTTTCCAAATACCGTTATTTTCTTGCATCTCTATGCTCGTTTGTTGAATGTGGTTTTTGAAATCGGACAAAGAGGAATATTCATCTTTTTCGGCTATTTCAAAGATATAACCGTTTCTGACCGAGGAACGTTCTTCTTCTGTGAACCGTGTTGCACTGTCACTGTAGTGGTCGCAGAGGTTAATCGAATATGTGCCAAATGACATATTGCCCTCTCCGACATCTGCGTTGACATTTCTTATCTCGACAGTGCAGTCATTAAGAGGAATTATAGCGGCATAGATGTTTTTGTCTTCAAGATAGATAACCTCGCCGTTTGAATTCTTCTTGTAGGGAAGCTTATCAAGCTTTGCCCTGAGCTCTTCGTTCTCATTCGTCGAAACAATGCTTTCGGCTGTAACAGGCTCATCACTGAAATAAATGCTTGTGTCTTCGGGATTGGTTATGTAAATCGCTGTTCCCATATTGTATATTTCGTCAACACCGTTTTCATTCAGCTTTTCATCGGTAACCTTACCGGGGTATGAATACACAATTGCCTTATTCTTGTGCTGTGCCGTTGCACTCAAGCCCTGCTCCGAGGGTTCAAACTTAGTGCCGTTTGGTTCTTTTCCCAAATTATATCGGTAATATGATATCAAAGCCGGAGTATCGGCAAGACTTTTAATCTCGTCCGAACGCTTCCACCTTGCCATAAAAGCCGTGTCCTGACCTCTCATACCCGGAATATACCAAGCGGTATCGGGTGAAGAGCCCAAGGAATAGCTTTTTGTCATATAACCGACAGTCTCCTCCATTTTATACACGGTTTTTTCGCTCGGATTTTGTAATCCTGCATCAACCTTGTAGTCATCTGGAGTGGAATTCCTTGACTTTGTGATTTTCACATTGTAAGGATATGTCTTATCAAATGCAACACTTTCCAGATATTCCGGTAATCTATGGGTATATGCCGCTAAAAGCGGATAGAAAAAGGAATAATTTGTGGATTCGGAATTTTTATAAAATCCGGAACCGTTTGAAAGTGCATACATAATAAGCGGAAAATTGTGTCGGATTGAAAGTCCGCCGACATATTTAAAGCCTGAACGGGCATAAGGTCCGACTGTGTTTGAAGTTTCGGAATGATAAAGCACCGAAACTTCTGCGTCAACTCTGTTCAATAACAGATCAACCTTTGCTTTTGTGTCGGATTCGGGTAACAAATCCGACAGGGTTATCAAATCAGACCAAATCATCGCACCGTAGCACGGTGAGTTATAATCGGCGATTGCATAACCGTATGCCGCAGTTGATGCGACACATTTATCGAGTATATCATTTGATCTTGTCAAAACTTCCTCTGCAAGAGCCGCCTTTTCGGCATCTGCATCATCAAGGAAAGCATATGAGAACATCAACGCTCTCACAAGTCCGTCATAGACCTGATTGTGATGAGCTCCGTTTGTTGTTTCAGCCTCGCCTTTATACCATTTAAAGCCTTGACTATAGTCATTTGTCAAATCCCGGTATATTGTCGTCTTTAAATTTTCTTTTGCCTCATCGCTCAATTTATCTCCGTATTTGAAATAGAGATAATAATGGCTGTGGTCGGTAAATGTGTAACCCGAATTTGCCTTTTCGGCAATGATTTTTTCTGCTTCGGAAACATTTTCCGTCAAAACATAATAAAGAGGATTTTTTGCGACAGTAACTTGGTATCCGTCGGAAAATTTCTTTCCCGAAAGCTCATAGGTATAATCGAGCAATTGCTCTTTCTTTTCATCCGGTGTGCCTCCCGAATACCAGCCTCCAACCTTTCCGATGTCGGCAAAGGCACGGTCATTTCTCATATTTGTTCTGTCGTCGGGGATTTTTCTTTTATAAAGCGAAACATTATCCTGCTCCAAAAATTCTCCGACAGTGATGTTTGAAAGGTCAAATCCGCTGTTCGGATTGTTCTTTTCAAAATCAAGCAAAAGGGCTTTTCCCTTTTCATCCGTTCCGCTGACTTTTTTTGCGGAAACGGCACTTTTCATAAACGGCTTCAGCGTTTGGCTGTTCCACAAAAAGCCTCTCACTTCGTTTGCACCGCCGTCGGCAGTAACAGTGACACTGTTGTCGCCGTCATTTCCGACATTTGCACCCACAAGCTTTCCGTTTTCATAAACACCTGCAATCATACAAGCGTTTTTCGGAAGAGATGAGTTGGATTTTAGTGTGATTTCGCCGTCCGAATAGATATTATTAACGGTTTGATTGTTTTGTGAAACATCAACCTCGTAATAATTTCTTATTTTAATATTTTTGAAGCTCTTGCCCTTAAAAGCGACTCTTCCGAGATTTCTTTCTTTGAGCAAAAGATTCCATTCTCCCTGATATACGCCGTCAACGGTCACATCGATTGTATCGGTTTCGAGATTGATTCTTACCAAGTAATTGTGATAATCACCGACACTTCTTCTGGGTAAACGGCAAAAAGCCTTTCCGCCGTTGTTTTCCAATCCGTACAAGTGATTCAAATTAACCGTTCCGCCGTATTGATAACCATAATACATTCCGCCGAGAGTTCCTCTGTCGTCCGTAACAAAAACCACTTCAGAGTCGTCGCTGAATTTTGCCGAAAATTCAATTTCAAAAATCCCCGACGAAACTGTGCTGATTTCTTTTATCGCATAACCGGAAGAACAGGAAACTTCATCTTTTGAAAGTTTCATATTGGGGTGTTTTTCCGAATTATACGCTGTATTATAGTTAATAATCGACATTTGATTTGTCGCATAATGCCATCCGCCCGAGGAGGAAAGTAAATCCTCCTCGGCGAATGCTGTGTTAAAAGCCAAAAATGATGATAGGATTACGGTCGTTATAACCGCAAGTAGCTTTTTCATTATAATTCTCCTATATTATCTGACTATCATTACAAATGAGAATATACCGTAATGAACTCTTGTAAATACTTTATCTCCCTCTCTGATATCGTCAAGTGAGCCAACAGTTGATTTCTTTGTTGATTTGTTATAGATAACAACATTGTTACCCTCTTTTCTTACAGAGTTTGCAAGAGCAGAGTTAAATGTGAAGTTCTTCAATGCACCTGTCACATCATCAACAACGGAGAATACACCGCTGTTGGACTTTTTAACAGTACCGTAGCCGAGCCACCAAGCACCGACAAGTCCGCCTCTTGATGTCAATTTGAGCGGATCTGTAGGTCTGAATATAAGTCTGAACGACTGCATCAAACCGTCATTATCCAAAGAATATGTCACAACATCTCCGGCTTTGAGGTCGCTGACATTCAATGATGTGCCGTAACCGTTGTCGGTTGCTCCGTCATATTCAACATCTCTTTGAGATGCAAGAACAATGTCTGAACGGTCGGCAAACTTGAACTGATAGCAAGCACCGAACTCATCATCATAAATATCCATTATGCTGTCAATAACATTCATACTGCTGCTGTCGCCCGTTGCCGATGCAACCGTTGCAGCCGCACGCTCAATAACAATCACATGAGCAATACCGAATTCATCGATATCATAAACCTTGGCATCCTTCGGAAGAGTACCTCCCGAACCGAATTCGCCGTATTTTCTTAACTTAAATTTCTTTGTGTCGCTTACGCTCTGCGGAATATCCATAATAACAGTTTCATCGCTTACCGCAAAGTATGACTTATCATAAGCTGTTTCCTGTCTTAAATAAACTCTCCAGAAATAAGCGCTTGTACCTTCGATTTTGTAGTCAAGACTGAACTTATCAAAATCAAATCCCGGAGTGTTGTCTGTATTAATCTTGTTTACTGCTTCAAAAATTTCTGTCAATTGACCCTTACTGTTCATTTCAATTTGAACAAGCTGTTTTACGGGGATATCCAAAACCTGTGCCGATGAAACAGCGGTTGTTGTGTTGCAAAGAACCTTTTCCTTACACTGAACCGTTACAAATTCTCCGCCTGCAGTGTAAAGCTTAACATAAACCTCTTCATCGTCCTCGTCACGGTATGACTTCAACAAATAAGCATAATTTGAGCTTTCTGTGAAATCAACGGCAACGATTCGGCTCATACTGTCAACATAGTAAACAGCCTTATCGCCCATTTCGGGAAGAGTTACGCCCGGAGCTGTCAAAAGTGAATTTGAAACGATATATTCCGTTCCGTCAATTATCCAAACTTTATTTCCGTTCTTTGAGCTTGTTCCTCTCAAAAAGCCTTTGAAAGGATAGTCAACGATTGTTATATAAACTCTGTCCTTGCCCGACAGTGTAGAAACGGAAAGAATTTCAACAACATAGTTGCTTGCGATTGATGACAAAGCAAGATTTTTGTCCTCGCCGAGGTTTCTCACTTCAACCTCCGCACCGTCCGGAATTGTGTATTGTGCACCGTATTTTCCGTAGATTTTTCCTTCAGCCTCACTTACCGAAGTAACGGCAATTGTTGTGTATTCCGTAACAAAAAGATACTTTTCGCCCGTTACCGAAGAAATAACCTTGATGTTATAAGCATCGGTTATGAGTGAATTTACATCCATATTTCCGACATTACCGACAAATTTCATATTTTTGATAATTGGGGATTGATTTGTAAATCTTATCTTTTGTTCCTTTGCACCGTTGTTATAAATGAGTGCACCGTCTTCAAAACGGTCAATCATCATACCGGAAAATTCTTCAACGATGTCTCTGCCTGTTTCACAGATATAAACGAGGTCAGAAGACTCTCTGTCAACATACGCATAAACCTCATAACCCAAGTATGCGGTAGCGTTTGTATCACCTGTACCGTAGGTATAACCGCCAATAACGATTTTGTTATAGCCTGCATCGCCCGAATCATAAAGACCTGTTATATCGTTAGCGGTAACAGTGCCTTTAACTCTTGCAACATTGCGATAATTCTCAAGGAATGTTTTTTCTGTAAGTTCAACATCACCGTCAATGATGTCTTTTTTTGTGATTTTTGAGTTAAGCATATTGGAAATAAGCCTAACCGCATCGGCATAGTTCATATTGCCCGTATTGCGTACAATTCCTGTTGTCAAGCCGACAGAATCTGCAAGACTTTCATATCCTGCGGCAAATCCGCCCTCAACCATTGCGAATGCGTTATAGCCGAGAATTTCCAATGCGATTTTATAAGCCTCGGTATATGTTACTGTTGCTTCGGGTCTGAAATATCCGCTTCCCGTGCCGCTCAAAATACCCATTGCGGTTGCGGCGTTGATTTCTTTTGCAGCGTATGTTTTGCCCTCCTGGACATCACGGTAATAGTTACCTGCCGCATAGCCTGTAAAATCCCTTCCATACATATCCATTGCCATTTTGACAAAGGTTGCACGGTTAATTCCGTCATCGCCGGCGGCGTCGCTCGGAACTTCCGCTCCGAACGCTTCCACCATACCGACATTTCTTGAATATGCTTCTTTGTCATAGCTCGATTCCTCTGCCGAGAAAACGGTAGGAATTAAGCTTGAAATTACAGTTAAGGACATCAATAAGCTCAAAAATTTCTTCATCATTATACCTCCTCTATGTATTCAAGCAAACGAACCATAACAACAGCCGCCTGTGCTCTTGTAACGCTTTCCTGCGGAGCAAAGCTTCCGTCCTCAAAACCGTTCACAAGACCCATTGCCCATGCTTTTTCAACGGCTTCCAATGCCCATTGGCTGATTTTTGCCTTATCTGTTGCACTGACTTCACCGGAATCGATAACTCCGATCTTCTTTTCGTATGCTCTGATGAGAATTACAGCCATTTCTTCACGGCTGATTCCGTCTGTTGGGCGGAATGAATCTCCGTCACCCGAAACAATGCCGTATGCAACGGCTGTTGCAATAACATTCGCATACCAATCCTTGGAATTGACATCTTCAAACATACTGATGTATTTTTGCGATTCAAGACCCAAAAGTCTAACCATCATTGCTGTGAATTCAGCTCTTGTCACATTTGCTTCGGGGTTGAAGTTACCCTTTTCGTCACCTGTAACAATGCCCTCTTCAAAAAGTCTTTCGATTTGTTCTTTTGCCCAGTGACCATCGATGTCACCGAAAATAATCTTTTCTTCCGGCTTTTCTTCTTCAGGTTTCACAACCTCGGGATTTTTGTAATCTCCCGAGCCGACAAATCCGCCGCCGGGACTCGGTCTTGTGCTTATTCCGCCACCGCCGCCTCCGCCGGAGTTTCCTGTTTGAATCAATTGAGCTGATGTTTCAACCGCTTTACCAACTTTTGGTTCTGTGTCACATTTTGGAGTTACTTTGAATTTGATGTATTTTCCCACATCGGATTCCTTAATCGAATATGACTGTCCGTCACCTACCTTTGAATAAGTTCCGTTCACTTCTGTTGCTATCAACCATTCATATGTACTTCCTAACTGTGTCACATTGTTTTTGTGTGAATATTCATAATAGCCTGTTAGAGTTTGTCCTACTGTAGCAGTACCGTCAATTCTGACATTCAATGCTTTCGGAAGAGTTTTTACCGCCACAGGCAAAGATTCATCTGCTGTTCCGATAGCTTGTCCCAACGCACTCTTCGGTGTTATACTAACCTTGATGAATTGATTTTCATCGCTGTCTTTTAATGTGTATTTCTTTGATGTTGCACCTGTGATAGGTGAATATCCGCTGTCGGCTGTTGAAGAGATATACCATTGATAAGATGTTGCTCCCTCTTCATCGTCGATAACACTTGAATATGTGTATTTAGCTTCAAGCTCTTCTCCGCCTGCCAATGTTCCCTCAATTGTAGGTTTTGTTATGCTGACTTTGAATTGTGAATAATCCACAGCAAGAGTTGCCTCTATTTTGTCTGCAACGGTTGTTCCGTTCAAAGTTATTGAATAGCTTGTTGCTTTTACGCCCTTTTTCGGAACGAATTCAAATTTTGAAGAACCGTTAGCTCCTGTCATAATCTGGTCGAAATAGATAACTTCGTTGTTTTCGTTCTTAACTTCAACCGTGCTGTAAACATTTGCGGCAGTCCCGAGTTTTTTTGCAACTTTTACTATACCTGTTGCATAGTCAACTGCATTTTCCTCTGTTGTTATGTTTTCCGACTGTTCTGTCACAGTTCCGTTCTTGTCAAATGCCACTTCGGAACACAAAGGCTTCAAATCGTCATCGAGCAAGCTCAACGAAACAACATAGTCTTCTGGAATGTCGTTGCCTACCGGCACATCATAAGAAGCACTGCCGTTATTAACCGAAATTGTGCTTTCAAAATCTTTAACATAACGCTTTTTTCCGTTTGCAAGCTTTTCATAAACTGTCAGTCTTGTTTTCACTGCTCCGTCACCGGATGTCAGCTTATTTATGGTTGCAGTGAATGTATTGTTTGCAAATGATGCCGACTCAATGCTGTAATCGGTAACAAGCTCTGTTGTGAAGTTGTATGTTTTCGCAACTTTCATAGGCTCTCCGTCCTTTGACTTGACGGTTATCGGAACAGTCAAAACATATTCCGTCAACGACTCAAGGTCTGCATTAGGACTTACGGTAACCTTTTTGCCTGTTGCATCGGCAGTTATACTGCAAGAAATAGGAGTTGCCGGAGCACTCTTCTTTGCAAGAGTGATGTTTGAAATTGTTGTTGTGTCAACTTCCTTTTGGAAATTGAGTTCAAAATCCTTGTCAACCTTAACATTTACTTCGTTGCCTGTAATGTTTGCGGAAGTCAATTCCAAAGGAATGATTTTTTGAACTTTGAAGTCGTCGATTTTTATAATGTTTCCTCCGGCGGGAACAGTAAAACCGATTCTTGTAAGCCCTTTCCAGCTTGCGTTAAGATCTTTTTTTTCTGATTCGGTACCTTCAAAGTTTGCCCAATATTTATGGTTATCCACATCAATGGTCAGCTCAAATTCATACCATTTATCCTGATGATCTTTCCAGCCAGCATCTTGTGCAATCAAAGGGCCTGTATATGGATTACCAAGCTTTGATTGAAAGTTTCCTTTGGTTCTGAAGAAAGAAGTCATATCATACAATGATACATTGTCTTGAGTTCCATTTGAATAAGCCACACCGAAAAACACATGACTTGAACTGTCCACTTCCGGCTGATACGTACCCATCTGTGTAGCCTGTATTTTAAAGCTTGCCTTAAGGTTTCCTGTAACAGGCGTGCCAAACTTCACATAATATGACTTTTGATCAGATGTAGCACTTGCCAATTTCAAGGTACCGTTATCAATTTCTCCAAACCCACCTGATGCTGAAATTGTCGGTCCAATGGTATTGGTTAGTGATTGTGTTACCGTCCAGTCTGTTGTTGCTTTTGAATTTGCCCCAAAATCATCGGAATACACTCCGGCATCCGGAAATGTTGCGGCATATACCGGCAGCGTTGATACAATCATCGCCGCTGCCAACAAAAATCCCAATATTTTCTTCTTCATATATTACTCTCCCCCCGTTACCTTGACACTTGTTTCTTGAAGTGTCATTCTCGGTACTATCATTGTCTCAATCTTTTCTTCGCTGTTCGGTCTGAAGATAACTCTTCCCAAATTCATATTTTTGATATCAACAGTTCCGTCCGGTGTTTTAATCTTGAATGATGCTGTCTTATTTACCAAATTGAGGAAAATGTACTCGTTATTAACCGGTTCGTGAATAATCATACAACCCGCTCCCGACGGATTTTCAACAGTGATGTCATCATTTAATGTGAAGTTCTTCTTTGTTGAGTGAATCATTGTGTTTGTCTTTGTCAAAGTTGCTTCCTTGAACGGATCATAATCGAGGAAGTCCCAGAAATCCATCTTATCCCATTTATAATAGGTGATTTTTGTTTCGGGATCCATCTCTGCTTTTGATGTTTTGTACCAATCGCTCTCAAACTTCCAATCGGTCTTTTCGATTCCTTCGCCGTTTACATAGCTTTGCTCCAAAATCATATCCTTTGTGTTGACATTCATTTCAAGCTTATCTTCGCCGCTTTCATACTTAACTGTCCAAACATCGCCTGTGTTGTAGCTTTCAAAAGAAGCTTCGTTCATCTTTGCCTTGAAATCCGCAATCGATGCATATTCCTTGTTGTCGCCCATTTCAACGATGAATCCGTTTCTCTGTGCACTTCTTTCGTCAAGTGTCTGTGCTGTTTCTTCACCGTAGTAGTTATATGCAGTGATAATCATTGTGTCCTGCATTTGAACCGCAGTATTAACTCTTACATTGTTTGAACCGAGATATTCTCTTTCTTCAAGCTGACGGTCAAGGTCGATAAATGCAATATCATACTCTCTTCCGAGGTCTGTTGTGTTCAAAGGTGTCAAACAGATGTATGTGTTGAAATCTTCAAGATAAACCTTTTCATTACCCTTTAGTCTTGCAGGGATTCCCTCGCCGACAAGCTTAATTCTGACTTCCTCGTCGCCGACCTTTTGAACCTGCATTTCACCCTGGATAAATCTGTCTCCGAACCACATACCTCTCATTTCTTCATAGCCTGTCAAGAACATTGAGCATCCCATATTCTGCCAATTTTCAAAAGGAAGTGTATAGTATGCCCCGGATGTTGATGTGCCGTAATCGCCGACCATACCCGGCCATGATGCGATGATTGCCTTGTTATTGTGGCTCATTGAGAATTCTTTTCCGAATCCGTTAGGATAGTTATATGATGCATATGTGCTGATAACTTCGGCATCGTTCACATCCATATCCTGGTCATATGTGTACATAGGCCACATCAAACCGATATCGGAAGAATCCTGTATATCATCTGTGCTTTCGTTTCTTCTCCATGTTGCTCTGAATGTTGCGTCCTGCTGTGACATTCCGACATTATACCAAGCAGCACCTCTTGCACCGATTGTATAATCCTCTGTCATATAAACATTCTTTTCCGAAAATTCATAACTGTTCGGTGTGAAGAATCCGACTCTCTGTCCCAATTTTGTCTTATCATCGGGGATTTGAATTCTTGCCTGATAGTTATACGGATATTCTCTTTGCTTCAAGAGTGTTTCTGCCCATTCGGGGAAATATAACTTCAAGGTTGCGGCATTTGTGCACCACCAACCGTATCCGTTTGATTCCCAAACTTCAGAATACCACTTGCCCTCTGTTCCAAGATGCATAAATGTTCTGTAGTCCTGTTTTTCGGGCATTGAATAATACTGTCCGCCGTAGGCTCTGTTCCAAGGGCCTGCAAGTGAATTTGATTCATAGTGCAAAAGGTTATCCATCTGTGTTGAATACCAATCAAGCAATATTTCAAGCTTTCCTTTTACTCTTTCGTCCTGAACATAGTTATATGCTGTCAAGTAGTTTGAATATGTAAATCCGCCGTAACCCGGTGAGGATACATCGCCGATTTCTCCGTATGCAGAAATCTGTGCCAAACATCTGTCAAGATAATCTTCCATACGCTTGAACATTCTTTCGTCCCCTGCAATTTCGGCATAGGTTATACCCTGCAAAAATCCCTCGGAGCCTTGGTTATGCAAACAGTTAAACATTATTTCTCCAGATGTTTTGTAAGGAGAAAAACCGGCATTCTTTCTTCCTATTCTGACGATATAGCGATAAAGAGCATCCTGTGCTTCCTGCGTCAAATAGTCACGGTAATCATACCACAATACATACGGCTGAATATCTGTAAATGAGAACTGTCTCATATCGGAACGGAAGAAAAGACTTTCGTCCTCTCCCAATGCCGAAATGATTATATCGTTGGCTTTTTGAATGTTCTCTTCACCGCCCATAAGAATGTTGCCCAAAACCGTTGTGAATGTTGAGTGATATGTCAACTTATATCCGTCAGCAAATGTATAGCCGTTGAGCATTTTTAGTCTTTCAACATTAGCCTGCTGTTTTTCTTCTGGTGTTCCTTCTTTATACCAGGGGAGCGTTTCATCGCTGATTTTCTCTGACAAGTTACTGTGCATAACTCTCTTTGTTGAATCTGGAATTTCACGCTTATAAAAACTGATTTCAACATCCTCGGGAAGTGCTTTTACGTAATTCTTGATTTCATCATCAAGACTCTTCACTTCGAAGTCCGTTCCTCTGTTCTGTTTATTCCATTCCGCTAATGCGTTATTAAGCTTTTCTTCCATTGGGCTTTGTGCATAAACACCTATTTGTGCAATGCCGAGCGACAAAGCAAGGAAAGCTGATACGACCTTTTTAATCATTCTTTAATCGTCCTTTCCGATTTATTTTGTTGCCAAAAATTCGTCAACCTGTTTTTGTACCTCTTCAATAACCTTTTCAACATTTGCTGTTCTGATTTCCTGTTTCATTGTTTCCCAATACTTGTCAACGGGTTCAGCACCGGTCTTTCTTGAAGGATACTTTTGATAAATCTGTGAAATCTGTGCAACCTCTGTCTTAATATTGTCTGTGTTGACAACGAATCCAAACAACGGGCTTACATCAGATTCTTCGTTAAACTTCATTGTTTCTTCCCAGATACCGTCTTCCTGGTCTGCGAGGAGATATGCGTTGAATTGATTTCCGAATCTCCATGTCATTCCCGGTTCATATCCGGAATTTTCACGATATACAACCTTGCCCTCTTCGTTCAAATCGAAGTGTTTGCCCTCGATACCGAATGCGATAAGGTTATACAAGTCTTTGTTTGTGTTCATTTCCTGGATAAATGCTACTGCCTTTTCAGGGTTCTTTGAGTTAGCACCGACACCGAGCATTGTCTGACGAGCAAGTGTTGATGAAAGTGTTCCCTTTGAAACCTGAACGCTTACAACTTCTCTTCCTCTTACAGCCGCATACTCTTCATTAGCTCCCGGCTTATATGTTGCTCTCCAGCAAGCATACTTTCCTGCTTTTTCATCTGCTGACTGGTCTGTTACCAATGAGATATCCTGTCTGATATATCCCTTTTCATACCAATCTCTCATAAGACGAGCTTCTTTATCTGTTCCCTCAAGATCATATTCCATTTTAGCTTTCATATCGCCAAATGTTACCGCAACACCTGTTATAGGTGATTCAGCTGTCGGGTCTTGCTTCATACCTTCCAAGCCGCCGCCTTGTCCTGTTTGGAAAGGATAAATGTCGGGGTGAGTTGTCTTAACCCATTCAAGGAACGGTTCAATATCATAAAGTGTTTCGATTTCGTCAAGCTTCAAGCCATATTCTTCAGCCAAATCCTTGTAGAAGTAGATTGCTGTTGCACTTGACATAATCTGATAGTTAGGAATTGCGTATGTTTCTCCCTCATATTGTCCTGCTTGGAAAACAAAGTCGGGAAGTGATTTTTTGAGCTCATCGCAATTTTCAAGATACTTGTCAATTGCCATCAAGCCGCCGTTTTGTACTGCATTTACAAACGGATTTACATAACCTACGAAGCAAACATCATAATCGTCTCCGCTTGCCATATTCATATTCATTCTCTGTGTGTATGAACCTGAATCGATATAAACCATATCAATCTTTGCTCCGATTTTAGGAACAAGGATTTCGTTTGCGGCATCGATTACTGATGCCAAATCCTGGGGAGCTTCTCCCTGCATATACCATTTCAATGTTGGTACATCACCGTCGTCCTTTTTGTTGCACGCTGTGAGTCCGAAACCCATTACGCACGCCATCAAAGCTGCTAAAATTCTTTTTTTCTTCATTTTCTTCATTTCCTTTCTTTTTTATATTTTAAGGCTTACGCCCAAAATTCTTATTAACCCTTTACACTTCCGACTGTCAAACCCTTGACAAAGTATTTCTGGAAGAACGGGAATACAAGAAGAATCGGTCCCGCAACAACCATTGCCATTGCCATTCTTACTGTTTCTGTCGGTATCTTCGATGCTTCAATCAACACATTGATGTTACCCGTTTCCATTTGCAAAAGCTCAATGTTCTGCAAAATTCTCTGGAGCATATACTGCAACGAGAAAAGCTTGGGGTCGTTGATGTAAAGCATTGATGTGTTCCAGTCGTTCCACTTTCCGAGAAAGATGAACAATGCAACCGTTGCAAGCACCGGCTTTGAAAGCGGAAGAATTATTCTGAAGAATATTCCGTACTCACTTGAGCCGTCTATTGTTGCCGCTTCGGTTATTTCATACGGGATTCCGTTGAAGAATGTTCTCATCATAAACACATACCATGCACTGATAAGTCCCGGTATGATATATACCCAAATCTTATCCGTCATATTGAGATATTGAGTTATCAATATATAGGTAGGAACTAATCCGCCGCTGAAAAGTGTCGGGAAGTAAAGATAGAATGACATTGCACTTTTTCCCGGCAAATCTCTCTTTGACAACACGAACGCCATCATAGCCATTAACAATACACTCAATACCATTGATGCAAAGGAGAATATCGCAGTCACCTTATAAGCATTCAATATCGTTGTCGGATTTTTTAATACATATTCATATGCCGAAAAGTCTATGTTCTTCGGTATGATACTGTAGCCGTACTGTGCTATGTCCGCTTCTGATGAAAGTGATACCGCAATTACCAGAAAAAGCGGAAATGCAACAAGTGCAACCATCACTATGAACAGAATGTTCAATGCTACCTGGGGTAGATATTTCTTTTTCTTTTTTAGTTTTTTATCGTACATTTCACTGCCTCCTTAAAATAATGCGCCCTCTTCGCTTATCTTCTTACTGAAATGGTTTGTCAAAAGAACCATTACAAATCCGATAAACGACTGCAACAAGCCTGCCGCCGACGACATTCCCATATCTCCGATTTCACGCATTGATCTGAAAATAAGTGTATCGACAACATCCGTTGTTTTGTAAAGTACAGGCAGGTTTCTCGGCAACTGATAGAACAAACCGAAGTCCGCTCTGAAGATTCCGCCGATTTTCAAAATCGTGAGCATAACTATCAACGGAACGATTGTCGGTATCATAATATGATAGATTTTTTTGAATGATGATGCTCCGTCAATCTCTGCCGCTTCAAGAAGCGATTCGTCAACGCCCATCAACGCCGCATAATACATTACCGAGTCCATTCCGACATGTTTCCAAACATTGGCTACTATCAATATGAACGGCCAATATTCGGGTTTGGAATACCAGTCAATTCCCGAAAGGCCCATATTTCTCAAAATTGTATTAATCATACCGCTTTGAGGCTGCAACAATGCATATACCATATAGGAAACAATTACCCACGAAAGAAAGTGAGGAGTTATCAATACCGTTTGATAAATCTTCGTTGCCATTCTCGAACGCAGGTTGAACAAAAGTATCGCAACAATCAACGATGCAAGAATTCCTATCGCTATAAACAACACATTCATCACCAATGTGTTCTTTACCGCATTTGCAAAGTCATCAGACAAAAAAAGGAATTTGAAGTTATCAAATCCACACCATTCGCTTCCGAATATTCCCTTTCCGAATTTATAGTTTTTGAAGGCGATTATTACGCCAAACATCGGTATGTAAGAGAAAACAAAAACCAACAACAGCGGTATTGCCGCCATTGAATACAGTTCTGCCCGGCGCTTTGTTTTGCCGCCGCTCTTTTTTACCTTAACCACATTTAACTCTGTTTTCATGTAAGCACTCCTTATCTTGTTTTTCTATATATATTTTAACATAGATTTAACCACTTTTACAGTCACAATTTTTGGCATTTTTGTTGCATTTTTTATTATTTAGGCAAAAAAATAGTTGCTATTTCAATCATTAATATTGCATTTTTTAGCATTTGTGCCATTTCGTATTGTTTATTTTTTCGTTTTGTGATATTATTTAACTGTAATTTAATATGAGGGGCGGCAGATTAAATGTATAAGATGATTTTGGTTGATGATGAAACCTTATCATTGAAAATTTTCTCTAAAATTATAGAACAGAACTGTGAAGGCTTTGAGCTTGTCGCTGTTTTTGACAACGCCGGAGATGCTATCGATTATCTTTCGGAAAACCACATCGATGTCGTCATTTCGGATATCTCGATGCCAGGAATCAACGGTCTTGAATTCCTGGAATATATCGAACAAAATTACAGCGATGTCGTATTTATTATTCTGACGGGTTTTAAGAATTTTGAATATCTTAAATTCGCCATTTCTCATAATGCCTACGAATATCTCACCAAGCCCCTGGACAAAGACGAGCTGGATGCCGTTTTGAAAAAAGTCAAAACAAAGCTTGACAAAATTGCCGACAGTGCCGAAATCGATTATTCCGAATTGAAACTTTATCAGGCTTTTTGCGACTACCTTTCTGGAAATTCCGATTTGGACAACGCTTTTTCCGACTTTTTCAAGAAAATCGATCCCGAATCGGGTGGAAAACAAATGCCTATCGCTCTTGTACATACGAGCATCAACAATATTGACGAGGTTATCTCTCAATTCAGATACGGCCCGACAAGACTGCATACCGCTCTCATTCAGATGTTCCAAATGAGCAACATACCCGTCATCTCGCTCAATTATTCAATTTCGAGTATGAATTTGGTATTGTTTTTGAACAATAAAAAGAACAATAACTATGAAGAATATGTCAACACGATTCTTGAAGAGTTCAAAAATAACTGTCTTCAGCTTTTGTCGATTGATATTTCCGCTTCCTCTGCGGATATTTTCCCGTCAATCGACGATGCAAAGGATAAAATCGCAAAAATCCTTAATTTTACGGCTAAATCTCCCGAATTGACTGTTCGCAACAAGCACATCAACAATGCAATTAAATATATTGAGGAAAACTATGCCAAGGACATATCCCTGTCCGATGTCAGCTCTCATCTGCATTTGAGCTCGGTTCATCTTTCAAAGCTTTTCAAGGCTAATGTCGGATGCAGTTTTATCAACTTTATCACGAATTACCGTCTTGAAAAAGCTCAGTATATGCTTCTCAACACCTTTATGACCGTTGCACAAATCAGCGAAAACACGGGCTTTAGCAATGTTAATAATTTTCACAGAATTTTCAAAAAGGCTACGGGAATGTCTCCCCAGCAATACAGAAACACACAAATAGGAAAGAAATCGGTTGAGGATTAAAGTATGAAAAAAAGAAATATTTGGCAAATAATAAAGCAATATCACTGGGAAAGTGCATTTTTCCGCCATTGCTTCAAATGGTTTCTCATCATTTTGATTCCGACATTTGCTATCGGTGTCCTTTTGACTCTTTACGCTTCAAACACAACCGAAAAAAATATTGAGCAGTCACTTAATTTTAACAGTCAAAAGATTATCGAACAGAACAAAACCATTTTTTCAACAATTGACAACTTTCATTATTCGCTTTCCAACGACTACAATGTTGCACACTACTGCCTTGATTATATAATGGACGGAAACGAAATCAGCATCACGGTCGGAAATATCGCATCACTGATAAACACCTTTGTCTCCTCAAATCAATACATCGATTCCGTCTATTTTTACAACCACTCAAACAGCTATATACTTTCAAACCTACAATCGGCTTATATCAGCAACTTTTATGACACAGGCTGGTGCTATCTTATTCCCGAAAAGCAAACCGCAATTGTTTCCCGTTCGGTCGGCAATGATGAGTATATTACCGTGTTTATACCTATCTATATAGGCGGCTACAACATCGCATCTGCAGTTTATAACATTGATGTGAGTAAATATATGGATTTGTTCGCATCCAACGAATACATACCAAATATAAAGCTCTTTAACAGAAACAATGCTCTCATATTTACATCAAGCAACGAATCTATCGCACTGACTCCGTCAAAGGAATTCCGCTCATCGATTTCACATCATACTTATATGAAGCTTTCGCTCTATCCTACCGATACGGCATATATGCAAAAGCTTATATATTGGATTTTCTGGATTGCGTTCACTATTCTGTTTATTTTAGATATTGTGCTTTCCTATCATTTGTCGCTTAACTACTTCATTTTGATTGTTGAAAACATTATGCAGTTTCAATCGCTCTATTCCGATTCCGCACAAGCGGCAGAGCTTTTGACCGAGCTTGATTTTCTTGTTCATAATCCTTTGAAACGCTCACAAACAAAGGATGTCGAACACTTTTTGATAAATCAATACAGGCAGTTGAACAGTTCACGAATGACATCAATGCAGGAACAAATAAATCCGCATTTTATATTTAATACACTGAACCTCATCTCCCTGATTGACCTGGACGATGACAACCAAAACAAGGGCGTTATTTCAAAAATAACGAAAAATCTTGCAGATATTCTGCGTTATTCAATCGAAACAACATCAAATATCATTCCTTTTACCGAAGAAATGATGTATCTTGACAAGTATATGGAAATTCAAAATATCAAATATGAGGGAAAATTTAACTATGTCAAGGAAACAGACCCGGATTCCAACGGCTGTGCGGTTATAAAATTCATTCTCCAGCCCATTGTCGAAAATGCCATCAACCATGGTATTTTGACCTCTCCGTCAAAGTCCGGCACAATCACACTTAAAACAAAGCGTGAAAACGATAACTTTATAATCTCCATTTCTAACGACGGAAGCAAAATCGAACCCGAAAAGCTCGTCTCCCTCAATGAAATGCTGAAAACCTATACCGATTCAAACGGAAAACATATTGGTATGGCAAATGTAAATAATCGAATTAAACTCCTCTACGGAAAAAAATACGGCTGTGTTGTCACCTCCGACGATAATTTGACAACGGTAACACTCTCGATGCCGTATGTTTCGGTTGACGGGTTGAATGATAAGTAAATAAATGAAAAAATCGGCTATGACAGTTATCAACTGTCATAGCCGATTTATCGTTTCACTATCCTCAATGAGAAGCTATCATCGTAGGTGACTGATGATGTGTAACCGGGCGACCACATAGGGTCGCCCGGTTTTATGTAAGCAGAGAGGGTCATCTATTACGGTTGTTTACCGATATATGCAAGTATTCCGCCGTCAACATACAAAATATGTCCGTTGACAAAATTTGATGCATCTGATGCAAGGAATACGGCAGGACCTGCAAGATCTTCAGGATTTCCCCAACGAGCGGCAGGTGTCTTTGAGATAATAAACTTATCGAACGGATGTCTTTCACCGTCAGGCTGAATTTCTCTCAAAGGTGCTGTCTGCGGTGTTGCAATATATCCCGGTCCTATACCGTTACACTGAATATTGTGTTCACCAAATTCGGAGCAGATGTTTCTGGTTAGCATTTTGAGACCGCCCTTTGCGGCTGCATATGCCGAAACTGTCTCTCTTCCCAATTCAGACATCATCGAACAAATGTTGATGATTTTTCCGTGTCCCTTTTTAATCATTGACGGAATTACAGCCTTTGCACAGATAAACGGTGCATTTAAGTCAACGTCGATAACCTTTCTGAAATCTTCCGCACTCATTTCACACATAGGAATTCTCTTGATAATTCCGGCATTGTTTACCAATATGTCGATAACACCGATTTCCTTTTCAATCTTTGCAACAAGCTCATTTACGGCTTTTTCGTCGGTAACATCGCAAACATATCCTTTTGCGTCAATTCCGTCCTTTTTGTAGCTTTCAAGTCCCTTGTTCACCAATTCTTCGTTAATATCGTTGAAAACGATTTTTGCACCTGCATCGGACAAGCCCTTTGCTATTGCATAACCGATTCCGTAGGTTGCACCTGTTACCAATGCAATTTTTCCTGTTAAATCAAACATATTTTTTCTCTCCTTATCTCAAATTCTTTGTTTCGATGAAGTCCATATCATCAAATTCCTGATTTTCTCCGCACATTGCCCAAATGAAGGAATATGCCTTTGTTCCGACACCTGAATGGATTGACCAGCTCGGCGAAATTACGGCTTCTTCATTGTGCATAATGATATGTCTTGTTTCATTCGGTTCTCCCATCATATGGAATACCGCATCATTCTCGCCCATATCAAGATAGAGATAAACTTCCATTCTTCTGTCGTGTGTATGTGACGGCATTGTGTTCCAGTTTGAACCCGGTTCAAGCTGTGTAAGTCCCATTGCAAGCTGACACGACTGCATAACTTCGGGGTGAATGTATTGGTTGATAACTCTCTTGTTACAATCTTCAACGCTTCCGCAAGGAACTTTCTTTGCCTTTGTTATATCAATTTTAACTGTTGGATATTCCTTATGTGCCGGGCATGAAGAAACATAGAATTTCGGCGGATTTGCCGCATCCGAACACTTGAAAACAATTTCTTTGTTTCCTTTTCCGATATAAATTCCGTCTCTCGGATTCATTTCATATTCCGTTCCGTCAACGCAGATTATTCCCTTTCCTCCGATGTTGATACATCCCATTTCTCTTCTTTCGAGGAAGTAATCGCTTGCAAGCTCTTTTCCGCCCTCAAGTTTCAATTCCTTTTCAACCGGCATAAAGCCTGCTGTAATAATTCTGTCGATATGGCTGTAAACCATCTTCACGCTGTCCTTTTCAAAAAGACCCGAAATGTGAAATTCCTCTCTCAATCTGTCTGTGTCGTAATTTTTTACATCCTTTGGATTTGATGCTGATCTGATTTCCATTTTTCTTTCTCCTTTATTTGTTTATTATTTTTTCAAGCCTTTCAAAGGCTTTATTTGCTTCATCTTCGTCGATTTCCTCGCAGATTATCGGAATATCCAGTCCGTATTCCGCTATCTTTTTCATTATAAGCTCATAGTTTAAAAGTCCGTTACCGGGCTTTGTTCCCGACATTTTACCATCATTTATGACGAAATCCTTTGCGTGCAGAACACATATCTTATCACCCAAAAGTTCAAAAACATCCTCTATGATTTTATCCCCGTTTTGATAGTTTTCCTCATTTATGTAATTTACAGGGTCGAATATTACCCTTACATTGTCGGAATTAAGGTCATCGACAAGTCTTTTCATCATCTGCGGTGTGTTTATAACAAAACAGTGTACGCCCTCAATACCGATATTGACGCCGTACCTTTTGCCCTCTTCAACCACCTCTTTTATTGAGGACAGAACCCTCTGGTATGCTTCTTCGGAATTTGTCATTCCGTCCTTGTAAGTACCCGTTTCCGTTCCGACAACAAGCGGATTCAATACGCTTGCATATTTAATTTTTTCCTTGAATTTATCAATGTCGATTTTTAACTCATCGTCATTCGGATTTGACGGATTTATATAGCTTCCGAGCACTGCCACCCTAACTGTACCGAGCTGTTTTTTCAGCTCTTCGGCATATTCCTTTGAAAAATCTCCGGTTTTAAATCCCTCAACACTTTTTTCAAGAACAAGCTGAACATATTCAATTCCCTTGTCCGAACAGCATTTTGATATGTTTTCCAATCCGTCCGCCCTCACATCGTGAGCTCTTATTCCCGTTTTTATGGCAAATCTCCTCCTTTTTTAAAATTCCAATTCAATATATTTGTGTTCCTCGGCGGATTTCTTTGCCGCAATACACAATTGTGCACTCTTTATTCCGTCGGAAAGCGGGGTCTGTGATTTTTCAGTTCCTTTCATAACATTCAAAAAGTTTCTCACCAAAACAGGGTCTCCGCCGTAATGTCCGCCGTTTGACATAACGGTGTGATGCTGTGTCGCTCTTTCAATATGCGTATAAGCTGTGACCGTTCCCGTGACAAAATCGAACTCTATTGTTCCCAGAACACCGATAAATCTTGCACCTCTTTTTCCGGCATCGTGCTTAACTACGAAGTTTTGAGAATATACTGCGTGCATACCGTTATCATACTCTATCATAACCGTTCCGCTGTCCTCGTTGCCTGTATCCTTTGCAAAACAGCAATACTTTTCTCCGCCGTATTCGGGCGAATTTTTCCTGATATTTTCAATGCTTTCAAGACAAACTGCCTTATCGGAACATTCACTGCACTTTAACCCTGCCGGCTTGTCCCCTTTATAATACATCTTTGAAGTCATTGCACAAAGTCTTACAGGCTTCATACCTTGAAGAATATCGTGAATATAATCCAAATCATGTGTTGCTTTCTGCAAAAACAGTCCTCCCGTTTCGCTGTCATCACGATACCATCCGTGAAAATATCCGCGACCGTAGGAAACATTGTTATATGCCTGAACATGAACTATATCACCTATCATTCCCATATTGATAAGCTTTTTCACATACTGTACCGCAGTTGCTCCACGAAGCGGAAAGGAAACAACGACCTTATCGTCCATTCCCTCAATACTCTTTAAAATCTCAATGTCACTGTCATTGATTCCCACAGGCTTTTCAAGAAACACGGGAATATTGTATTTTGCAACAAGTTTCATATACTTCGCATGAGTCGAGCATCTTGTCGAAATGCAAATACCATCCAATTTTTCCTTTGTCATCATTTCATCCGCATTGATATATTGACGAACATTTTTATGACCGTTTTTTTCAAGGAATTCCGTTTTATCGGCAATATCGGTTACGGCCGCAAGCTCAACCTCGCCCGTTTCAACAAGCTGTCTTACAACATTATTGATTCTGAAGCCGTAGCCTATTACTGCTATTTTAAACATCTGCATCACCTCACACAAATCTCACTATAAGTATATCAAATAAAATATGCAATTTCTTTGCATATTTCACATTTTATATTGCAAATTTCACCTTTTCGTGATAAAATGAATTAAAACATTCAAAAAGGAACAAAATATAATGAATATTTATTTCGACAAGTGCTCCGAAGCACAAAATTATGCCATAGCAAACAAATCTTTCGGCATTTTTTACTCCGACAAAAGTAACCCAACCTCCAACATTCACACTCACGAATGTTGTGAAATTCTGTATTGCAAAAGGGGCGGAAGATTTTTCCTGATTGACGATAAAATCTATGAGGCAAAAGACGGTGATATTTTTGTAATTAACCAATTCGAGGCTCACAAAATAACCTCCGAGGGTGACATTTTTGAGCGTTATGTCGTTCAGCTTCATCCAGAATTTCTTTTTTCCTCCTCAACCGACGAAACCGACCTTTCAAAGTGTTTCTACATCAGAAACGAGGACACCTCCTGCCGAATTTGTCTTGAAGAAAATGAACGGTATGAAATCGAAAAAATGTTTTCGGAGCTTGAAAAGGATTACGACTTCGGTGCTGATGTTATGCATCATTCCATAATGCTTCGTATGCTCACCCTTTTGAACCGTATATTTTTAACAAGTCACACCAATGAGGGCAAAATCGGTAACAAACAGCTCAAAAATGCAATTATCTATATAAACGAACATCTTGCCGACGAGCTCACTCTTGATGTTATTGCAAAAAATTCCTATATTTCGGTGAACCAGCTCTGCCGCCTGTTCAAATCAACTCTCGGCACAACCGTTATGAAATACATAATCGGCAAAAGAATTTCACAGGCAAAAAAATGTCTGAAAAACGGCTACAGTGTTTCCGAAACCGCTTTTATGTGCGGATTCAGAGATTACTCCAATTTTATAAGAACTTTTACCGGATGTGTCGGCATTTCTCCCGGAAAATACAAAAAAGATGCATAATTTTTAAGAATTTTTCCAAAAAAGCTTGACTTTAGCACTTTATTATGATAAAGTAGTAGCATAATATTTGATTGGAGGATTTACGATGGCTTCAATGACACCGTTTGAAATTATATTAAATCTTTTGGAAGGCTTTGCAAACAACGGAATTATTTTCGTTTTAACGCTTGTTTTGGCAATTCCTCTCGGACTTGTTATCACTTTCGGCTCAATGTCGAAATGGAAACCGCTGTCCTTTTTAAATCGTTTTGTTAAAAGGGATGAGCAAAACAAGCCGAAATTTACAGGTTCAAAAATTTTATATTACATATCCGAATTTAAACCAATAAGCTTCATAACAAGAATTTTTGTTTGGATTATAAGAGGTACTCCCCTTATGCTCCAGTTGTTCGTTGTTATGTATGCACCGGGTATATTGTTCCAACTTCCGATGCGTTCAAGAATGACTGCCGTTATTATTGCGTTTGTTATTAACTATGCGGCTTATTTCTCTGAAATTTACCGTGGCGGAATTGAGGGCATCTCAAAGGGTCAATACGAAGCCGGACAGGTTCTCGGAATGACAAAATCACAGGTATTTTTCAAAGTTGTTCTTTTCCAGGTGTTCAAAAACATAACACCGCCTATGAGTAATGAGGTTATAACACTCGTTAAGGATACCTCTTTGGCAAGAGTTATCGGCGTTGCCGAAATCATTATGAGTGCAGAAAGATTTACAAAGTCGGGAATTATCTGGCCTTTGTTCTCAACAGGTCTTTACTTCCTACTCTTCAACGGCATTTTGACAATCTTCTTCGGTAAGCTCGAAAAGAAAATGAACTACTATCACAACTGATAAATTTGGAAAGGAAAACAAGGATATGTCTGTTTTAGCTATAGAAAATCTCAAAAAAAGCTTTGGGAAAACACAGGTTTTAAAGAATATAAGCTTTAAAATGGAGGAGGGCGAAGTTATTGCAATCCTCGGTTCATCGGGAAGCGGAAAAACAACGCTTTTGAGATGTATTAACTTTTTGGAAAAAGCCGACGGTGGAAGAATTTTTGTAAATGATGAGCTCATTTTCGATGCAGCTCTTTCATCAAAAATAACCGCCAAGCAAGCAAGAGAAAATCAGCTTAATTTCGGATTGGTTTTTCAATCGTTCAATTTATTTCCTCAATACAGCGTTTATGAGAATATTACGCTTGCACCGAAACTTCTTGCAAAAGAAAACCCCGATTTTAAACAAAATGCCGATAAAATTTTATCCGATATCGACAAAAAAGCCAAAGACCTTTTGGCAAAAGTCGGCTTGACAGAAAAGATGAATAACTATCCCTGTCAGCTCTCCGGCGGTCAGCAGCAAAGGGTATCAATCGCAAGAGCATTGATGCTTGACCCGAAAGTTCTTTTCTTTGACGAACCCACTTCTGCTCTTGACCCCGAATTGACGGGAGAGATTTTGAAAGTCATAAAATCTCTTGCCGCAAAAAACACAACTATGATTATTGTCACTCACGAAATTGAATTCGCAAAAAATGTTGCCGACAGAATAATCTTTATGGACGGCGGCGTTATTGCCGAAGACGGAACTCCCGAAGAGGTTATCGAAAACCCGAAGCACCCAAGAACAAAAGAATTTTTGCAGAAATTCAATGAACTGATGTAATACAAGAGATGAAAAAATCATATAATATATCACCAAACAAATAAGATAGGATGATATATTATGAGTTATTGTTATTCCGACCTTGTAAGTGATTGCAACAAATTAATTAATAATTATTCTTTCGCCGATATGTTTTCTATCGGCGAAAGTGTTATGGAGCGGAAACTTTATTGTCTGCGTGTCGGAACAGGTCAAAAAAAGCTCTTTATAAACGGATCTCATCACGGGCTTGAATATCTGACATCCGCATTCATAATGAAATTTATTGACGAATTATGCCGTTCGTACAAATGCGGTGATACATTCTTTTCATATGATGTTTCCGACATTTTAAAAAATGTATCCTTATTTGCCGTCCCGATGGTCAATCCCGACGGGGTTGATATTGCGGTCAACGGCATCGATATAACAAATCCCTATCACCGGCGACTTATCAGTCATATCGGTATTCACAGTTTCAATAAGGTGTGGCAGGCAAATGTCAACGGCGTTGACATCAATCACAACTACGATGCCGGCTGGCGACCCGTTGCGGATAATCCGTCACCGACAAAATATGCGGGTCCATATTCCGAAAGCGAACCCGAAACGAAGGCTATCGTCAATTTCGTCAGGAATGAAGAATTTGATATGATGATTGCCTTTCATTCCCAGGGCGGAGAAATCTATTATGATTTTGACGGTTCTATTTCCGATTTGTCGGTCGATGTTGCAAACCATATAGCAAGCCTCAGCGGTTATACCGTTGCTGTTCCGACAGGCTCCGCATCTTTCGGTGGGTGCAAGGATTGGTTTATAAAGGAATTCGGCAAGGCAGGCTTCACGGTTGAAATCGGTCACGGAAAAAACCCTCTGCCCGACGATATGCTTGAAAAAATCTATGAAAGCAATTCAAAAATAATACTTGGCGCTATGTGCGACATAAAAGAAAGGATAAAAAATGATTAATTCACTAAACCCATCAAATGTATTTAAGTTTTTTCTGGACTTGACAAAAATTCCCAGAGGCTCCGGCAACACCGATGCAGTCAGCAAATATTGTGCTGATTTTGCAAAGAAAAGGGGACTTTGGTATAATCGGGACAAAGCAAACAATGTTATAATCAAAAAAGCCGCAACGCCCGGCTACGAAAATTATTCTCCCGTTATAATTCAAGGTCATACCGATATGGTATGCGAAAAAACTCCTGACTGTAATATTAATTTTGAAAAGGATGCATTGAATATCAAAACAGACGGAGAATTTATTTTTGCCGAGGGAACAACTCTCGGTGCGGACGACGGAATAGCCGTTGCATATGCACTTGCAGTTCTTGACTCGGACACAATCGAGCATCCTCCCCTTGAGGTTGTTTTAACCACCGACGAGGAAACGGGAATGGACGGAGCAATGGCTCTTGACACATCACTTCTTGAGGGAAAAACACTTTTAAACATTGATTCGGAAAATGAGGGAATTTTCACAGTCAGCTGTGCCGGAGGTCTTAATGTTGACGGTGAATTAAAGCTTTTCTACTGCGATGAACCCACAAACGGAGTTAAAATCAGAATATACGGTCTTACGGGCGGTCATTCGGGAGTTGAAATAGACAAAAAAAGAGCAAACGCAAATATTGTTACCGCAAAGCTTTTATTAAAGCTCACAGAATATGCCTCTGTCCGTCTTTCATCGATAAACGGTGGTTTGAAACACAATGCCATACCATCGGAATGTGAACTTGTAATCAGCTCGGACAAGGATATTTCAGACATAATTTCCTCTTACAAGCAAGAGCTGAAAACCGCCTTTTCTTCAACCGATCCGGATTTAGATATATCAGTTGAAATCATAGATAACATTTATTCCTTATCAACGGAGGACACAAGAAAGATCGCGGAACTTCTTGCCGGTATGCC
The DNA here is from genome assembly GCA_964530315.1 of uncultured Lachnospiraceae bacterium. Classification (GTDB taxonomy): domain Bacteria; phylum Bacillota; class Clostridia; order UBA1381; family UBA1381; genus RGIG1988. The sequence continues at coordinate 11,110 of CAZGZZ010000001.1, read as the reverse complement.
CGACGGAATTTTCAGTATGAGCGAAGAAATTGACGGGCTTGTGAAAACATCTTCCAATCTTGGAATTTTAAAAACCGAAAACGATACGCTCTATCTTCTCTGCTCATTGAGAAGCAGTGACGAATCGGAAAAGAAAAGCTACAGCGACACAGTTTTGGCACATATGCAAGCCTACGGCTTAAACGCAAAGAAAAGCGAGGAATATCCCGCATGGGAATATTTGAAAGATTCTCCTCTCCGTAACATTATGTGTGAAGTTTTTGAAAAAATGTATCAAAAACCGCCTGTTACCGAAGCAATTCACGCAGGACTCGAATGTGGTATTTTCTGCGGAAAAATAAAGGGACTTGACTGTGTTTCGTTCGGCCCGGATATGCTTGATATCCACACACCGAAAGAACGCTTAAATATCAAATCGGTTCAAAGAACCTGGAAATTTTTACAGGCTGTTTTAAAGAATTTAAAATTGTAAAAATAAATCGGACAACCTTTTCGGCTGTCCGATTTGTTTTATTCTGTAACATAAACCGTTGTTGAAAGCGGAATTGTATCCCACATATACTGAATGTCGGCAGGTCTCATACGCACACATCCGTGCGAAATCTTCTGTCCCAATCTTCCATCATAGTCAGTTCCGTCATAACGCAAAAGCGTGCTGTGAATTGCATATCCTCTGTAAAATCTCATTATGGGTCCGCAGTAATACTTTTTATATGACCACCTGTTTTCCTTTGAATAATATTCAAATTGACCCGTTATTGTAGGTGATGACGGTGCACCTATTGAACATGGATATGAATTGATTGCTGTCCAGTTATTTTTGCTTCCCTTGAACACAGTCACGGCAAAGTCCGATTTATCTATCCAAATAAGGTAATCGGTTTTACTTGAAACATTCAATTCGTTTATAACCGCATCCTTTTCGGGAAATTCGCTTTTTTCGGTTACAACATTAATGCTCAAAACATCATTCACGGAGGATGCCTTAACCTCTGCTCCCAACGCCTCACAAACCGTTCTCAACGGAAGATACAAAAGCGTGTTTATTCTCATCGGCGGCATCGGAAGTATTACATCATATCCGATATTTGCCTCCCAGCTCCCGATGGACATTTCAATCGGTTGTTCGGCATCATAAATTGTCAGCTTGCCGAAATCGTCAAAATATGTATCTCCGTCCTCCCAAAGTCCGAACATATTCATAATATCAACAAGTGAAATCATAGCAACACCGTCAACAACCTTTATTGAATGCATCGGAGCATATGCTGTCGAATTTCTTTTAAATGTCACCCTTTTCTGCTCATTGGGATATAAATTCACATCAAATACATTTCCCCAAACAGGTTCACCGCTCTCCGACAATTTGTCCTCGGCGGTTTTTAACAGGATTTTTGAGTTTATGCCGTAATATTCCGAATTGTATTCAACACAATCTATGTCGTTTAAACAGGAAAAATAAAATTCTTCCCCAAGCTTGTATTCGCCGACATCAAATATTAAAGACTTCACCGTATTAATCGCATCGATTTTTGTGTTATATGATGCAATCGGTTCAAAATTTGAATTGTAAAGTACCATCTGCGAATGTGTAACATTGAAATTTTCTATGTTTCCTATGTGAACATTCACCTCAACGGTCGTTTTTACATCGGCATCTGCCGCCGAAACGGCTGTCATATTAAACAACATAACAACCAGAAGCATTTTGATAATTTTTTTCATTTGTAAATTCCCCTTATTTTTTTTAGATTTTTTAATCTCCCTGTCACACCCGGATGCAGTTTGCCCGTCATACCATTTGGCAGTATCAAAAACGGGCGTCCACACAGGGTTCGCCCCTACGGGATTTTTTTGCTGAATTTTGCACATTTGGACAAATCCAAATATTAAATCACCTTTAGCTGATTTCTGGCTTTGCTTGAAATTATTACAATATCAGTAAAAGATTTGGATGCCGTTATTTTTATGGATTACAAATTTACACAACAACGGACTGCCAATTATCAGAGCCTCCCTTGACTAAAGGGAGGCTTTTCGTTGCAATTTCATCTTCAATAAAATCATTATACTATATTTATATTGCATTTTCAATAATTAACAGAAAAAAATCCATCTTTTTTCACTCGCAAGCTCAAAAAAATACATAAATTAATTGAAATCGGGGGTAAAATATAGTATAATACCAAAAGCAGGGGATTTTACCCGATATAAATCAAATAAAAGAGGATAAAAATATGAAGAAAAAATTTTCCGGTATTGACAAAGTTTTAATTTTATTTGTCATTTTAGCCGCACTCTACGGTATTCTTGCAATATACAGTGCAACCCGTTCACTCGGAACATACACAAACACAATAATTCAGTCGGGAGCTCTAATGCTCGGTTTGATGATTATGATAATACTTTCGCTGTTTGATTACGAACAGCTTGAAATTCTCTTAAAGCCAATTGCCGGCGTGTGTATTTTTCTGCTTGTTTTGGTCAAGGTTATAGGAACTGCGGGCGATTGGGGAGCTCAAAGTTGGATAAGACTCGGTCCTATCGGTATTCAGCCGTCTGAAATCGCAAAAATAGGCTTTATACTCACTTTCTCCTATCACCTTTCAAATGTTACGGACACGATAAACCGGCCGAAAACATTGTTGTTTTTGCTCCTACACCTGGCTGTCCCTGCATTTTTGATAATGCTTCAGCCCGACCTTGGAAGCACGCTCGTGTTTATATTTATGTTTATCGTTATGGTATTTACCGCCGGAATTTCAAAAAAATACATAATTTCAGCTATCGGAGCAGGTGTTGTTTCTCTTCCGCTCATATATAATTTCCTGCTGTCCAAATTCCAGAAGCACAGAATTATGGTATTTTTAAATCCCGAACTTGATAAGCTTGGAAGCGGATATAATGTTATTCAATCAAAAATAGCTGTCGGATCGGGAGGATTTTTCGGAAAAGGATATTTGAACGGAACTCAAAATCAGCTCGGATTTCTTCCCACAAAACACACCGACTTTATATTCAGCGTCATTTCGGAGGAACTCGGATTTGTCGGTGCGTCACTTGTAATTATATTGCTTGCCGTCATCATTTGGAGATGTATCAAAACAGCTATGGAGGCAAAAACTCTTTTCGGCAGATATATTGCCGTAGGCGTCAGTGCAATGTTCATTTTCCACTCAATCGAAAACATCGGAATGTGTATAGGTTTGACTCCGGTAACAGGAATTCCTCTTCCGTTTTTCAGCTACGGCGGAACATCTCTTCTGACAAATCTTGTTGCCGTCGGACTTGTTTTGAGTGTTTCAAATTATTCAAAAAGAAAGAGTATTTCGTAACGCTTTTTCGACAAAATTTGTCGTTATGTAAACTAAAATAAAATGAGGAAAACTCCTCAAAATTTATCCACACCCGTTCAAAACTGCGTGGATTATGCCGATTTTTTACTTATTTTTCCATTTTTTTCGTGGAAAAGCGTGTGGATAATGTGAATAGTAAAACTTGTGTAATGAAATTGTAAACTGTTTTATGTAAATTAAAACAAAATAAATAATGAGCTGTAAAAATATATTTTACAGCTCACTTTTTAATAATTTGAACCTTTAATCATCGTTCCGACGCCCGACTTAGTGAAAATTTCAAGCAACAGACAGTGAGGAACACGACCGTCAATAATATGAACACCGCTTACTCCCGAATCGATTGCATCAAGACATCCCGTAACCTTTGGAATCATACCGCCGTTTATCGTACCGTCATCAATCATTTCAAGAATTTCTTCCTTGCCTGCTTCATATACAATATTTCCGTCCGCATCCTTAATTCCCTCAACATCGGTCAAAAGAATAAGTTTTTCAGCCGAAACAGCCTTTGCAACAGCCGCCGCAACATTATCCGCATTGATGTTATAGCTTTGTCCGTTTTCATCTATACCTATCGGAGCAATAACAGGAATATATGCGTCCTTACTTATGTAATCGACAATGTGATTGTCAACATTCACGATTTCGCCGACAAATCCCAAATCGATATCCTTGCCGTCAACCTGCGTAAGCTTCTTTTCACATTTGATAAATCCACCGTCAATTCCGCAAAATCCGACAGCTTTTCCTCCCTTTATATTCAAAAGCGACACAATTTCCTTGTTTGTTTTTCCGACAAGAACCATCTGTGCAATTCTCATTGTGTCCGCATCGGTGACACGCAATCCGTTTATGAATTCGCTCTTTATGTTATTATCGTTAAGAGCCTTTGAAATGTCAGGTCCTCCGCCATGAACAACTATCGGGTTAAGACCGATAAATTTAAGCAAAATGATATCTTCAATGACCGAATTTTTCAGCTCATCGTTTATCATTGCGTTTCCGCCATATTTAATTACAACTGTTTTTCCGGCAAATTTTTGTATGAACGGCAGTGCTTCGATAAGTATGCCGGCTTTTTTTATAAGTTCTTCCATTTCTCTATCCCCTTTATTATAAATAAAATCCCGGATTTTTAATTCCCGTTGTTTCGTCAAGTCCGAAAAGAATATTCATATTTTGAACAGCCTGTCCTGCCGCTCCTTTGAAAAGATTGTCTATTGTCGATGTAACGACGCATCGATTTAATCTTTCATCAACCACAAGACCGATATCGACAAAGTTTGAACCGGCAACGCATTTTGTTTCGGGAAGCTCTCCTGCATTCTTCACTCTTACGAAAAATTCATCCTTATAATAATCCTTATAAATCCCAACCAACTCTTCTGTTGTATGCTTTTCTTTCAAATTTATGTAAATTGTTGAGAAAATTCCTCTCTTTTGCGGAATAAGATGAGGTGTGAACGAAATCATAATTTCCTCTCCTGCAAGCTTTGACAATTCCTGTTCTATTTCGGAGGTGTGGCGGTGTGTTGCTATTTTATAAGCCTTTGTGTTTTCGGTACATTCACAGAAACTGTACGGAAGCTGTGTTGTTCTTCCCGCACCCGTAACGCCCGATTTTGCATCAACAATTATGTTCCTTGTTTCTCCTATTCCCTTTGCCAAAAGCGGTGCTGCTCCAAGGATTGAACAAGTTGTATAACATCCCGGGTTTCCTATCAATCTCGCACCCTTTATTTCATCACGGTGAAGCTCACAAAGACCATATACAGATTCTTTCAAAAGCTCCGGCGAAGAATGTTCCTGCCCATACCATTTTTCATAAACCTTAACATCATCATAACGGAAATCTCCGCTCAAATCGATAACTTTCAATCCCTTTTCTATCAACGCCGGGATAACGGTTTTTGAAGCTCCGTGCGGAAGTGCTGTAAATGCAACATCACATTTTGCAACCTCGTCCAAATCAAGTTCCTTACATTCCTTGTCCAAAATATGCGAAAAATTCTTATATACTTCGGATATCTTCTGTCCGTCAAAGGAGTGTGAACCCAAAAATTCTATGCTTACCTCCGGGTGATTTGAAAGTATTCTGACAAGCTCAACTCCGGCATAGCCGGTTGCTCCCAATACTGCTGCTTTTATCATAACAATTTCCTCCGTTTATTCATATTCTTTAATCAACAATGCTCTTGTGTAACCCTTTGATTTATCGGTCGAATCGATATAAAAGCCTCTACCGTAATAAAAACGAATAAGCGAGGTAATTCTCGATGCCGTGTGGAGGGAAAGTGTCTTAACGCCCTTTTTACGCATAATTCTGTCAACAAGGTTCAAAATAGATTTTCCTATTCCGTTGTTCTGCGATGTCACTTTAACGCCGAAACGGCTGAAATATGCCGTGTTATCGTCAAAAACTTCAACTCTTACGCTTCCCACCGGAACGCCGTCAGAAAGTGCAATAAGCACGATTTTTGTATCAATATCCTTTTTGACATCCTCATATGTTTCCATAAGCGCCGGTGTTGTTTCGATTCCGGCAAGCTCGGCGTATTTCAAAAACGCCTCTTTTGTTATACTTAAAATATCGTCTATATCGTCATATGTTGCCATACGAACCTCAAACAATGACTGATAGTCCATCATTTTTACCCCTCCGATCAATCCTTCATCAATGTTGCCATAACCGCTTTTTGAGCGTGAAGTCTGTTTTCGGCTTCATCAAATATAACGCTGTTTTTTCCGTCAATAACATCCGATGTAACTTCATAACCTCTGTATGCCGGCAGACAATGCATAAACAATGCATCGCTTTTTGCCTTTTTGAACAGCTCTGCGTTAATTTGATAGGGCATAAATATTTTGATTCTTTCAGCCTTTTCGGATTCCTGTCCCATACTTACCCATGTATCTGTATAAACAATGTCGGCATCCTTTATCGCTTCATTGACATCGTTTGTTATAAGAAGATTTGCACCGCTCTTTTTGAAATCTTCCTTTGCGTTTAGTATAACATCTTTATCGGGCATATATCCCTCGGGAGATGCAATTGCACAGTCGATACCGACCTTTCCGCATCCGTACATAATAGAATGTGCCATATTGTTCCCGTCGCCTATATATGTAAATTTGAGATTTTCAAAAGTTCCCTTTTTCTCATAAATAGTCTGCAAATCAGCAAGCACCTGACAAGGATGCAAAAGGTCGGTCAATGCGTTTATTACCGGTATATCTGCATATTTTGCAAGCTCAATAACATCATCATGTGAAAATGTTCTTATCATAATACCGTCCAGATAGCGTTCAAGCACCTTTGCGGTATCATAAATTGTTTCACCTCTTCCGAGCTGTATGTCGTTTGATGAAAGGAAAAGCGGATAACCACCGAGCTGTGTCATTCCGACTTCAAACGAAACTCTCGTTCTTGTTGATGATTTTGAAAATATCATTCCCAAGGTTTTCCCCTTTAGAATTTTATTGTCAATTCCATTTTTTAAATCTGTTTTCAATTTTACGGAAAGTGATATCAAATTTTCAATTTCCTCTTTCGTTAAATCATGTAAGCTTATAAAATCCTTCATTTTATCTCCTCCAGTGCGGTTTTTAACGCATTAATAAATCCATCAATATCTTGTTTTTTAATAATCAGCGGCGGTGCAAGTCTTAATGTGTTTTTGCAAAGACTTGTAAGATATTTTTTCTCAAAAAGCTTGTTGAATACAGGCTTTGCAATTTCATCTTCAAGCTCAACACCGATTAACAGTCCTACGCCTCTCAAATCCTTTATGCCGTCGGTGCTGTTTTTTAGTTCTTCGAGACGGGACATAAAATATTTCCCCATTTCTCTTGTGTTTTCCAACAGCTTGTCCTCTTCAAATATCTTGAATACGGCAAGTCCTGCCGCCGTTGAAAACGGATTTCCGCCGAAAGTTGTCCCATGGTCTCCCGGTTCAAATGCCTTTGCAACAAAGTCCTTTGCACCGATACCACCTATCGGAACACCGCATCCGAGTGCCTTTGCACAGGTGAATATATCAGGCTCAATGCCGTAATATTGATGAGCAAAATATTCTCCGCTTCTGCCCATTCCCGTCTGCACCTCGTCAAAAATCAGGATAATTTCTTTTTCATCGCACAGTTTGCGAATTTTTTGGACATATTCCTTGTCCATCGGATAAACTCCGCCCTCTCCCTGTATAAGCTCAATCATAATAGCGCAGGTCTTATCGGTAACAGCCGCTTCCAATGCTTCAAAGTTATTCGGTTCAACCTGTGAAAATCCCGGAATTAACGGTCTGTAGGGTTTTTGATATTTTTCCTGACCGGTTGCCGCAACAGTTGCAAGTGTTCTTCCGTGGAAAGACTTATCAAGTGATATAATCTCATATTTGTCCTTTCCTTGCTTGTAGAAATAAATTTTTGCAAGCTTTATCGCGCCCTCGTTTGCCTCCGCTCCCGTTGAGCAGAAAAATGCCTTGTCCGCACAGGAATGTCTGCACAATTCTCTTGCAAGAAGTGCCTGATTTTCTATATAATAAAGACTTGATGTGTGTATCACGCCGTCAAGCTGTTTTTTTAATGCTTCAATAAACTTCGGGTTATTGTGTCCCAATGCATTAACCGCTATACCGCCCAAAAAATCGTAATATTTTTCACCGTCGGTCGAATAAAGGTTTATCCCATCGCCCTTTTCAAATGCAACGGGTAATCTCTCGCCGAAAGTGTTCATATAATACTCTTTGTCAATTTGTTTAATCTCTTGTAAATCCAATTCAAAAACCCCGATTTCATAATTTATTTTAAAGAATTTTGTCCGTTATATCGCATAAATCGTCAAATGAACGAAGTCCGACAACTCTTTCCGTCGGCTTGCCGTTTTTAAATATGATAATTGTCGGGATTGAAACAATCGCAAATTCCGATGCCAGCTCTCCCTGCTCATCAACATTCACCTTGCCGACATTCAGTTTTCCCTCATATTCCTTTTCAATCTCTTCGATAATCGGAGCTGCCATTTGGCACGGACCGCACCAGCTTGCCCAAAAATCGACCATATAAGGAACATCGGATTTTAATACCTCTCCCTCAAAATTCTCTTTTGTCAATTCTTTCATTTACATCTTCCTTTCAATACTTATTATTTATATTGCGGAACACTGTTATATAATTCTCCTATTCCTCCGGAGAATGAGTCGTCCGTTGTATAGCTTATCTTTTCAACAAATGCACCGTTTTCAAATCTATATTCCCTTATTTCATTTGAAGTATTTGCAAACAGATGCAAATTTATTACAACCGCATCCGAATTTTCTCCGTATGAATCGAATACCGACATATATGCTCTGCCGTTTATTCTTCCGTCATAAAGAGTATAGCTTCCGTCCGCCGTTTCAGCCATCAAAATCCACTCCTGCGTATCATCCCACATAAGATTTCCTCTCTTGTCACGCATTGCCGATGTATAGAGTGAAATGCAAGCCTCTGTTTCCCCTCCGTCCATTGTGCCGTTATATTGACCCAAAAGTTCAAATTCGGAAACATCCTTTTTTTCCGTATCCTTTTCAATTATTTTATCCGTCTTTTCATTCTTTTTTTCTTCCATAACCTGACCACCGTTATTTTTCGGTTCTTCGACAGGCTTTTGTTCGGTCGGTGTGCATGATGCCAACAAGCATACCGAAACAATAAGCATCAGTATCTTCTTCATCAAAATCATCCTTTCAAATCAACATATTTTTGTCCCATAACCGTGCATACGGCTCTTGCATAGGTTGCTTCCGTTATTTCCTTTAAAAGCTTTTGCGTTTCATCGATGACGGAGCAGATAATAAATGTAACATCATCCCCGTAGGTGACATCCTCGCAGATAAGATTATTTGAAGATATCATATAACGGATTTTCCCTTCCATCGTGTAATCCACTTTGACGCATATTACATTGCACAATGCTTTCGTTATTATTTCCGCTTCGCACAAACCCCGCTTTGCCGATGAACCGTAGGCGTGCACAAGTCCGCCCGTACCGAGAAGTGTTCCTCCGAAATATCTCGTAACAACAACGCAGACATCGACAAGTCCCTCTTTTCTTATTGTGTCAAGAACGGGCATACCCGCCGTTCCTCCCGGTTCTCCGTCATCGGAATATCTGAAAATATTGTTTTCGTCAATGATATATGCATATACATTATGTGTTGCATCAGAATATTTGGATTTCATATCCTTTAAAAATTCAAGTGCTTCCTCTTCGCTTTCAACCGGAGCAACATTAGCTATGAACTTTGACTTCTTTTCAACCGTCAGTGTGCTTGCTCTGTGCTTGACCGTTTTATATTTTGCTTTCTGTGATATTTTAATCACCGCCCACCATATAATCTCTTAATCTGTTGTATGTTATGCTGTCGGCAAGCAAACAAAGAATTGTTCCCTCCGAAGAATATTGTTCCGACAGTATTTTCTGTGTATTGTGAAGCTCACTTACCAACGCTCCCTCGGAATATGGAATACAAACCGAAATTTCCTGTTTTTTCCCGGGAGCGGCATCAGCCACCGCATCAATCAGCTTATCGAGTCCAATCTTCTTTTTTGCCGAAATAAACACACCGTCACAGCCTGTGAGTTCCTCTTTGTCTGCCTTGTCGCACTTGTTATAAACCATAATTTCGGGTTTGTTGTCAGCACCGATATCTTTCAGCACTTCATTTACGACAATTATTTGATTTTTGTATTCGGGATTTGACACATCGGTAATGTGCAGTAAAACATCCGCAACCACAGCCTCTTCAAGTGTCGATTTGAACGCTTCGACAAGATGATGCGGAAGCTTTCTGATAAATCCGACAGTATCAATAAGCAGGATTTTTCTTCCGTCAGAAAGTTCGACAGCTCTTGATGTCGGGTCAAGTGTTGCAAAAAGCTTATCCTCCGCAAAAACACCGGCATCGGTCAGAGCATTCAGCAAGGTGGATTTTCCGGCATTTGTGTAGCCTACCAATGCAACACTCACAACTCCGTCTTTTTTTCTTCTTGAACGCAAAAGCTCTCGGTGTTTTTTTATGTCCTCAAGCTCTTCGCTCAACGCCTGTATTCTTTTGTGAATATGCCGTCTGTCTGTTTCAAGCTTTGTTTCGCCCGGACCTCTCGTTCCTATTCCCGCACCCGTTCTGCTCATCTGCACTCCGAGTCCACGCAGTCTCGGAAGTCTGTATTTCAATTGAGCAAGCTCAACCTGGATTTTTCCCTCGCCGCTTTTTGCTCTCATAGCGAAAATATCGAGAATCAGCATAGAACGGTCAAGCACCTTTACACCCAAAATTTCTGATATATTTCTCAGTTGAATTGGCGACAGCTCATCATCAAAAACAACGCAGTCAACCGACAAATCATCAGTTGCAATGCGAATTTCTTCAAGCTTTCCCTCGCCCATATAAGTGCCCGGTTCTATGTCGGACTTATTTTGTATTACCTCGCAGACAACCTCGCCACCTGCGGTCTTGACAAGCTCTTCAAGCTCTCTCATCGATTCCTCTGTTGTATCTTCGATTATATTCTTCAAGCCTTGATGAACTCCGGCAATAAGAACCCGTTCTTTTTTTATCTCATTTGATTTAATTTCCATACTTTTTACCCTTATTTTATCATTTCGTATCTATTATATCAAAAAAACACGCATTAGTACACCCTTATTTGAAAATTTTTTCAATTTTTTTATATTTTTTTCAAATTTGTCTTGAAAATATTTTTCTTTATGG